>JAGKSZ010000114.1 GCA_018991295.1 Porphyrobacter sp.
AGCCCTACGAGATCGAGTACCGGCTGCGGCATCATTCCGGCGCCTGGCGCTGGACCCTCGGCCGGGCCAACCCCCTGCGTGAGTCGGACGGCCGCATCAGCCGATGGCTCGGCACCTGCACCGATATCGACGACCTGAAGCGGCTGGAAACCTCACAGGCGCTCGTCAGCCAGGAGCTCAGCCACCGCATCAAGAACATCTTCGCCGTGGTCTCGGCCCTCATCGCCCTGTCGGCGCGCCAGCACCCCGCGGCCGCCGACTTCGCCCGCGGCCTCAGGACCCGGATCGGGGCCCTCGCCCGGGCCCACGAGTTCGTCCGTCCGCACACCGAGACGTCCCGGCCGACCGTTGGCGCCATGACCCTGCACGCCTTCCTGGCCGCCCTGTTCAGCGCCTATGTCGGCGACGACGGCCAGCCGAGCGTCGAAATCAGCGGCGACGACCTGGGGTTCGATGACCAGTCGGCGACCCCGATCGCGCTGTTGTTCCACGAGCTGGCGACCAATGCCGCCAAGTACGGCGCGCTGTCCCGACCCGGCGGGAAGGTGCGGCTGCACACGCAGGCGCGAGGAGATCGCTTTCTGCTCGACTGGCAGGAGGAAGGCGGGCCGGCCGTGACGCCGCCCGGGACCTCCGGCTTTGGCTCCTCCCTGACCCGCCTGTCGGTCGAGGACCAGTTGGGCGGCCGCATCGAGCGCAGCTGGGCGGCCGACGGCGTCCGCGTCCACATCGACCTGCCCGCCGCCGCGATGTCGCGCCGCAGGGCGGCCCTGCGAGCCCGGGGAAACCCACCAGCCGCCCGCACGTTGGAACAGGACGCCCGCTGAGTACCGAGACCATGTCCGCCCGCATCCTCATTGTCGAAGACGAAGCCCTTGTGGCCATGGAACTCCGCTTTGTGCTGGAGGACCTCGGTCACGAGGTCGCCGGTCAGGCGGCCGACGCCGCCAGCGCCCTGCACCTCGTGGCGGACCGCGAGGTCGATCTGGCGCTGGTCGATATCCATCTTTCGGATGGCCCGACCGGCGTCGGGCTCGGTCGTCGGCTCGCGGCCGAGGGCGTGACCGTGGTGTTCCTGACGGCCAACCCCGGCATGGTGCGCGAGGGGGTGGACGGGGCGCTGGGCGTCCTGTCGAAGCCCACGGACGAGCGCGCCGTCGAGGCGGCGGTCGCCTACGCCCTCGCCCGACGCGAGGGACAGCCGGTGCAATACGCTCCGCCCCAGCTGCAGCTGTTCGCCAGCTAGATCCGGACCGCAGGCGTCAGTCCCACTGGCCGATCTTCTCGGCCTCGCGGTGGCTGATCGGGTGGCCGTCGGCCTTGTGATCCTGCTCGGCGAGGAAACGGACCGCTTCCAGCGCCGCCATGCAGCCCATGCCCGCCGCGGTCACGGCCTGACGGTAGATGTCGTCGGTCACATCGCCCGCGGCGTAGACGCCCTCGATGGCCGTCGAGGCCGTCCCCGGCTTCACCCGCAGATAACCGCCCTCATTCGTTTCCAGCACCCCCGCGAACAGCTCCGATGCCGGCGCGTGGCCGATGGCGATGAAGACGCCGTCGCAGGCGAGGTCGGTCTCGGCGCCAGTGCGCACATGCTTCAGGCGGACGCCGGTGACATTGGCCGAGACGCCGTCCTTCACGCCCAGCACCTCGTCGATGGCCGAGTCCCAGATCACCTCGACCTTGGGGTTCGACAGCAGCCGGTCCTGCAGGATGCGCTCGGCGCGCAGCTCGTCGCGGCGGTGAACCAGAGTGACCTTCGCCGCGAAGTTGGTGAGAAACAGCGCCTCCTCGACGGCCGTGTTGCCGCCGCCGACGACCACCACGTTCTTGCCGCGGTAGAAGAAGCCGTCGCAGGTGGCGCAGGCGGAAACGCCAAAGCCCCGATAGGCCTGCTCCGACTCGATCCCCAGCCACTTGGCCTGGGCGCCGGTCGAGATGATCACCGTCTCGGCGAGAATTTCAGCCCCGGAATCCAGCGTCAGGCGGAACGGGCGCTGCGACAGGTCGGCGCGGGTGACGATGTCGTGGATCACCTCGGTCCCGACATGCTCGGCCTGCGTCTGCATCTGCTCCATCAGCCACGGGCCCTGGATGACGTCGGCAAAGCCCGGATAGTTCTCGACATCGGTGGTGATGGTCAGCTGGCCGCCGGGCTGCAGGCCGGCGATCACCACGGGCTTGAGCAGGGCGCGGGCGGCATAGATGGCGGCGGTCCAGCCGGCGGGGCCGGAGCCGATGATGGCGACGCGGACGGTGCGGGGTTCTGCAGGAATCGACATGGCGCTAATCTAGGAGCCTTCGAGACCAGATGCGACGGAGAGGCGACGTGGCCGCACCCGAAAATCCGCCCACCACCACCCGGCTGGGGGTCGGCATAGCCCTCGGCGCCGCGATCGGCTCGGCCGTCGGCCTCACGACCGGCGATCTCGCCCTGTGGCTGGCGCTTGGCGTGGCGATCGGCGTCGGCGTGGGGGCGGCGCTGGACGCCAGGGGCCGCTCCGGGACGTCGCCGAAGCGCGAGGGGGACAGCGGGGGAGACGGCGGCGCCTCGCCCGTGCTGATGTCCGGAGATGGCGGCGGCAAGGGCAAGGGCGGGATGGATGACGCCGGCGACGGCGGCGGGGACGGCGGCGGCGGCGGCGGCGACTGAAGCGGTCTAGCCGCGCGCGGCGAAGGCCTCGAGCACGGCTGCAGCGGCCCGCCGCGTCTCGTCCAGCGGCGTATAGTTCCAGACCGGCAGGGCGGGATCAAAGGGGCGCGCCGCGCCGGAAGCCTCGAGCGCCTCGCGCAGCCGCGCGAATTTGGCCGACGGCCGGCGCGCGACCATGGGCAGAATGTGCACCGGCCGGCCGGTCGAGGCCGCCTCGGTGGCCATGTTGGCGCTGTCCTCGGTCACCAGCACATGGTCGGCCGTTTCGAGGAAGGCGAACAACGGATTCTCCCCTCGCCCGTCCCAGATCCAGCCGGGCGTCTCCGCCAGGGCCGCCCGCATCGCCGCCTCGGCGTCAGGCGGGGTCCGCCGCGAGAAGGTCAGCAGCAGCGACCCGCCCACTGCAGCGACCGCAGCGGCGATCTCTCGCCCCAGCCCGGCCGCATGAGCCGCCGTCAGGTCGAAGGCCTTTGACCGGCCGCCGATCATGGCGGCCACCCGCGGCCGTGAGAAGGCGGCGAGCCGCTCTGCAAAGGCCGGGGCGGCCTCGGCCAGTCGGGCCAGCGTCACCCGGTGGGGGGCGCCGAGAATCTCGAAGACATTGTCGCCCTCCAGGCCGTCATGCGCCGGCGCGACGACGAGATCAAACCGCCGCGGCGGCAGACGCGGGTCCTGGATCTGCACGACGAACGGGGCCGGGGGGTGTCGCCGGACAGCCAAAGCGAGCGGCAGGCTGGCCCGCCCGCAACCGATCCAGATATCGCAGCCGGGCGCCAGGGCCTCATGCCCCTGCGCCAGCATGGCCGGCGTCTTGCAGCCGGCAGGCAGCGGGTCGAACGGCGCCTTCCACGCCACGCGCACAACCTCGATCGTCGCCGGGGCGAGGCGGGAGATGGCCTCCGCGAGGCCGAGCGCCTGGTTCTCGATGCCGGCGCGGCCGTCGCTGACGACGCGCAGGCGCAGCGGGCCGATCTCGCCCTTCAGATCCACTCGACCTTGAGAATCTCGTAGGCCTTCACGCCGCCGGGCGTGTTGACCTCGACCACGTCCCCGACCTCCTTGGAGATCAGGGCGCGCGCGATCGGGCTGGCGATCGAAATGCGGCCCAGCTTCACATCGGCCTCGTGCTCGCCGACGATCTGGTAGCGGTGCTCGTCCTCGGTGTCCTCATCGACGACCGTGACGGTGGCGCCGAACTTGACCTGGGCCCCGGACAGCTTCGACACGTCGATGATCTGCGCGCGGCTGATCTTGTCCTCGATCTCGGCGATCTGGCCCTCGATCCAGCCCTGGCGCTCCTTGGCGGCGTGGTACTCGGCGTTCTCGGACAGGTCCCCGTGCGCGCGCGCCTCCGCGATCGCCGCGATGACGCTCGGGCGCTCGACAGACTTGAGCTGCTTCAACTGGATGTCGAGGACACGGTAGCCCTCGGCCGTCATCGGCACTTTTTCCATTGTGACGTGGGTTTCCGTCTGACGCCCGAACTGGAGGTGAAACGCGGGAGCACAAGGCCCCGGACCGCTGGGCGTGCGCGGCCGGGGAAAGAGGATAGGGTGGCCATCAATCATGTTCAAGCCGTGTTTCGCGGACGCGAAAGACGGCGCCGGGCCAGGCTCAGGACCAGCCAGCCGGCGCCGACCACGAGGGCTGCAGCGGCCAGCCAGGCCACGGCGGCGACCCCGGCGGCAAGGAACGCGAGGATCAGCAGGCTCAGCCCGGCAAGGCCGGCGGCGATCTGAAGGATGTGAAGGCGCATGGCGCGACAACGCCGACCGGCGCCGGCGGTTGCTTCGCGTCAGCGCGATCGGCCCCGCACGACAGTCGCAGCGAAGGCGAACAGGGCGAGGTTGGTCAGGGCGGCCCCGACCTCGAACCTCATCCCGTGCACGACGCTCATGATCAGGGCCATGGCTGCCAGCAGGGCCGCAGCGCCCAGCAGCGGCGCGCGCCCGAGCCGCCAGGACAGCAGGGGGGCCAGCAGCGCGAGGCCGGAAACGACCTCCACCAGCCCCACGCCCCGGACGAACCCGGCCGACATCGATCCGGCCCAGCTGAACAGCAGCGCCAGATTCTCGACCGGTTCGGTCAACTTGGCGTAGCCGCTGGCCACGAAGAACATCGCCAGCCAGCCCTGCAGGGTCCAGAGCAACAGGTTCCGACGCGTGGCGCGAAGGCGTTCGCGGGGGCCGACGGGACGGGTGGTGGCGTTGAGAGTCGTCATGGGTCAGAGGGGGTCAGGACTGGCGGGGGGGGGTGTCCGCCCCCAGGGCGGGGGGGGCCGATGATCCGACAAGAAGGCACAAATATGTTACCGCCACGCTTATCCGCCGCGCCGGACGCGCTTTGCGCCGAGCCCGGGGACTGCCTCGCCGTGCGTGAGGTGCTGGCCCGGATCGGCGACAAGTGGAGCCTGCTGGTGGTCGGGCAGCTGGCCGAGGGGCCGCGGCGCTTCAGCGAGCTGCGGCGGGCCGTCGACGGGGTCTCCCAGCGCATGCTGACCCTGACGCTGCGGGGGCTGGAGCGCGACGGTCTGGTCGTGAGGACGGTGGAGGCCAGCGTTCCCCCGCGGGTGGACTATGCGCTGACGCCGGCGGGACGGACGCTGCTGGACCCGGTGCGCGCGCTGGTGACCTGGGCTGAAACGCACCGGACAGCGATCACGGCGGCGCGGCAGACCTTCGATGCCGGTCAGGCCGGCCGGGGCGCCCCTGCCCTGCCCCGCGAGGACGCGGCCTGATGGCCCGCAAACACGTCAACCAGGGCCGGGCCCCGGCCAAGGCCGACCTGCCGGAAAAGGTCTGCGCAGCCTGCGGTCGCCCTTTCAGCTGGCGCAAGAAGTGGGCCCGGGACTGGGAGAACGTTCGCTACTGCTCCGACCGCTGCCGCGGCGCGGGCGCGAAGGCATAGGCCTGCCGCGCCGCGTCGAGCCGCGCCAGTTTCGCTGCGAAGGCCCCCCAGTCGTCGTCGCGATCGATCGCCGCCCAGATCGCCTCGACCTCGTCGATCAGCAGTTCTTCGGGAGACACCGCCTGGAAGACCTGCGCCTCCAGCCGCTCGGGTCGATCCGGCGCATGTTCGAACAGGACGGCGCGGAAGGCGTCGAACGTCCGCCCCTGGTAAAGCCGCCCGCGCGGCCCGGCGAGGGCCCGGCCGGCGCTGGAAAACCCGGCGAACCAGTCGAAGAACAGAGGCTCCCAGCGCAGCCCCTCGCCGCCCTCGCGCAGCAGCGCCAGCGCGCTGTCGACCAGCGCCTGGTCCGCCTCCGCGCCCGCCGACAGGACGCCGAAGCGGCGCAGGAAGGCTTCCCGCAGCGCCGTGATGTAGGCGGGCCCGAACCCGTTCAGGGTCTCCGTCAGCGCGTCCACCGGCGCCAGCGGCCGCAGCGCCCCGGCGAACTGGGTCAGGGCCCAGAACACCGCTTCGGGCTGGCGGGCGAAGGCGTACAGGCCGAACTGGTCGAAGTAGGCGGCGGTGAAGCCCGGCTCGTAGTGCGGCAGGAAACGCCAGGGCCCGTAGTCGAAACTCTCGCCGGTGACATTGAGATTGTCGGTGTTGAGCACGCCGTGGACGAAGCCGGCGGCGACCCAGGCCGCGGCGAGACGGGCCGCTGCGTCGCGCACCGCAGCGAGCAGACCGGGGACATCCCCCTCGACAACCTTAGGATGATAGAGACGGCGAACGTGCTCGACGAGCGCCTCCAGCATGTCCGTGCGCTGCAGATATGCCGCCCGCTGGAAGGTGCCGAAGCGGATGTGGCTGTGCGACAGGCGCACCAGCACGGCCGACCGCGTCGGCGACGGCTCGTCCCCGCGCTCCAGCGCCTCCCCCGTCTCGATCAGGCTGAAGGCGCGGCTGGTCGGAACACCGAGCACCTCCAGCATCTCCGCCGCCAGCACCTCGCGCACGCCGCCCTTCAGCGTCAGGCGCCCGTCGGCCCCGCGTGACCAGGGCGTCTGGCCGCTGCCCTTGGTGCCAAGATCCAGCAGCCGCCCCGCGCCATCGCGCATCTGGGCAAACAGGAACCCGCGCCCGTCCCCGATTTCGGGGTTGTACACGCGGAACTGATGCCCGTGATAACGCAGCGCCAGCGGCTGGGGCAGGTTGCCTTCGAGCGGCTGGAAACGCCCGAAATGCCGCAGCCATTGCGCGTCCGTCAGCTCTGCCAGCCCCACGCTTGCAGCCGCATGGTCGGCCCGAAAGCGCAGCCGCGTTTCCGGAAAGTCCGCCGGCTCGACCACATCGCCCAGCCATTCGGCCAGCGCAGCAATCGCCGGATCGGGGTGATAGGTGACAGGATCATCTCGATGTTGCATGGCCTCGCGCATCCCGCGATAGTGGGGGCAAGCAAGGCCGGGCGCAAGGCGCGCTGGCTGCACAGGATCAAAGGGACGCCGCTCGCACATGGCCGCAGCATATGAAGACCGCTTCTGGACCAGCAGTGACGGGCTGAACCTGCATTACCGCAATTACCCCGGCCCCGATGATGGCACCCGGCTGCCGGTGCTGTGCATGCATGGCCTCACCCGCAACGCCCGCGATTTCGCATCGCTGGCCGAGGCGCTGGCGCCCACCCGCCGGGTGATCGTGCCGGAAATGCGCGGCCGTGGGATGAGCGATTACGCGCCGGATTCGGACTCCTATTCGCCGCTCACCTATGTGCAGGATGTGGAAAAGCTGCTGGCCGAGCAGGGCATCGAACGCTTCGTGGTGATCGGCACTTCGATGGGCGGGCTGATGACCATGCTGATGGCGGCGGCCAAGCCGGGGCGCATGGCAGCGGTGGTGATGAACGATATCGGCCCCGAAGTGCAGGCCGATGGCCTTTCGCGCATTTCGGGCTATGTCGGGCAGGGGCGCAGCTATCCCACCTGGGTCCACGCCGCACGCGGCCTTGCCGAAGCGCACGGCGCGGCCTTTCCGGGTTATGATCTAGATCAGTGGCTGGAAATGGCCAAGCGCACCATGGTCGTCAGCCAGAGCGGGCGGATCGTGTTCGATTACGACATGGCAATTGCCGAGCCCTTCGCCAAACCAGGCAATGCCGCGCCGCCCAACCTGTGGCTCGCCTTCGAGGCGCTGGCAGGCGTGCCGATGCTGCTGGTGCGCGGGGGGCTTTCGGACCTGCTCAGCGCCGAAACCGTCACCCAGATGGGCGCACGCAACCCGGCGATGCGCACCGTCACCGTGCCCGGTGTGGGCCACGCGCCGACGCTCGACGAGCCCGAAGTGCGCGCTGCGATCCACGCCCTGCTGGACGCTGCCGAGTGACCACGACGGCGCGAACGGGCGTGCCGCGCATTCTCCACCTCCATTCGACCTTTGCAGCAGGCGGCAAGGAAGTGCGCGCCGTGCGGCTGATGAATGCATGGGGTGCGCGCGCGGCGCACAGCATCGTTTCGGCTCAGCCCGAAGCGATGGCGGCAGCCGCGCTGATCGAGACGCACGTGCCGGTCGATTATCCGCAGGCCTTCCCCGCATTGACGGGCAAGCCGACCCCGGCCCGGCTCAAGGCGCTGGCGCGGGCGATGCAGGGCTATGACCTGGTGTGCACCTATAACTGGGGCGCGATGGATGCGGTGATGGCGCACCGCCTGTTTGCCGATGCGCTGGGCCTGCCCCCGCTGGTCCATCACGAGGATGGCTTCAACGAGGACGAGGCGGTGCGCCTCAGCCCCAAGCGCAATCTTTATCGCCGGGTGGGGCTGGTGCGGGCGGCGGCGCTGATCGTGCCTTCGCGCCTGCTGGAAAAGATCGCCCGCGAGGTTTGGCGCCAGCCGCCCGAACGTCTCCGGCGCATCCCCAACGGGATCGATACGGCCGCCTTTGCCGTGCCGCCTGATCGGCAAGCCCTGCCACTAGCGAAGGACGAAGGCACCTTGTGGGTCGGCACGCTGGCGGGCCTGCGCGCGGTCAAGCGGCTGCCTGATCTGGTCGCCGCTTTTGCAAGCCTGCCTGCCAACTGGCAGCTGGTGATCTGCGGTGAGGGGCCGGAGCGCAGCGCGATCCTGACCGAGGCCGAGGCGCTCGGCATTGCTTGGCGCGTCCACCTGCCCGGCGCGGTTGATCCGGCCCGCGTGGCCCGCCTGTTCGATATCTTCGCGCTGTCTTCTGCCTCCGAACAATTCCCGCTTTCGGTGGTCGAGGCGATGGCGGCGGGCCTGCCGGTGGCGGCGACCGATGTGGGGGATATCCGCCACATCCTTGCGCCTGAAAACGCCGCGCTGCTGACTGCGCCGAATGATCCGCACGCTCTGGGCGAGGTGTTGGCGCGGCTTGCCGATGATCCGGCCCTGCGCGCGCGGCTCGGGGCCGAAAACGCCGCCCGCGCCGGGGCGCAGTTCGACTTTGCGATGATGCGCGCCGCCTATGAAGACATCTACGCCGCCGCCATGGGCCGCGCCTTCTGAACCCTTGCGCTTCATCCCCCGTTCAATCGCCGCTTTGCATGGGCAAGGCCATCTCCCCCGGCATGGCCGCCGCTGCCATTGCACCGCGGGCTCCACCTGCCTAAAGAGCGCGCAACTGTTTCAAGGATATCCAAAGGCCCATCATGGCGCGCACGCCCCCCAGCACTCCCGAAATCCCCGGCCCCTCGCGCGAGGACGAAGTCCTGATCCGTGAGATCGACGAGGCGGTGCGCGAGGATGAACTCTACACCTTCATGCGCGTCCACGGCACCAAGGTGCTGGGCGCGATCCTGCTCGGCGTGGCCGGGCTGGGCGGCTATCTGGTGTGGCAGCACTATGCCGAACAGGCACTTGAAGCGCAGTCCGAAGCGGTTGTTTCTGCGATGGATTATGCCCAGCAGCGCGATTTCGGCACGGCCTCGGAAAAGGTCAATTCGCTGCTGGCCGAAGGCAATTCCCCCGGTGCACGGGCGGCGGCGCGGTTCATTCAGGCAGGCGCGGCGCTGGAAAGCGGCGATAGCGCCAAGGCCGCCGGGATCTACAAGGCCATCGCCGCCGATGCCGATGCCCCCCCGGCGCTGCGCGATCTGGCCCGCATCCGCGAAGTTTCGATCAATTTCGATTCCATGAAGCCTGCCGATGTGATCGCCCAGCTTTCGCCCATCGCCCAGCCCGGCAATGCCTTTTTTGGCTCTGCGGGCGAATTGGTGGCGATGGCGCACCTTGAAGCGGGCAACCGCGCTGCGGCGGGCAAGCTGTTTGCGGCCATTTCCAAGGATGAAAGCCAGCCCGAAACGCTGCGCAGCCGCGCGCGTCAGATGGCCGGGCTGATGGGGGTGGATGCGGTTGTCGATGTAAAGAAGCTGCTCAAGGACGAAGGGGTTGCGTCCGATGATGCCGCAGGCGAAGGCGCAGCACCGCTGCCCGCTTCTGCCGAATAATTCAGGGATGGGAAGTTCAGGCTCATGACGAATTCGAAAATCCTGCGCGCGGCGCTGCTCGCCGGTGTGCTGGCGGCAGGCCTGACCGGCTGCAAGGGCGGGCTGTTTGGCGGCGGCAAGGACAAGACCACGCCGACCGTGGGCAACCGCGTGCCGATCCTGTCGCGCATTGAAAGCGGGGCCGAGGTCGATCCGGCGCTGGCCGCGATTTCGGTGGTTCTGCCGCCGCAGCGCGCCAACACCGAATGGGCGCAGGCAGGCGGCGCTGCCGGCAAATCCTACGGGCACCTGGCGCTCTCTGAAAATCCGGCCAAGATCTGGACCGCGCGGGTTGCCGGATCGACCAACCGGATGCGCCTTGCCGCCGCGCCCGTGATCGGCGGGGGCAAGCTGTTTGCCGAAGGCACTGACGGGGTCATCACCGCCTTCGACAAGAACACCGGGGCCAAGCTGTGGAGCCGCAGCGATGCCGACATCACCAAGAATCAGGCCCCTTCGGCTTTCGGCGGCGGGGTCAGCTATGAGGCGGGCAAGCTCTACGCCACCAACGGCGTGGGCGATGTGAAGGCGCTCAATGCCGAAACGGGCGAAGTGCTGTGGAAGGTCAAGCCCGCTGGCCCCTTGCGCGGCAGCCCCACCATCGCCTTTGGCCAGCTGTTCGTGATGACGCAGGACAACCAGCTGATCGCGCTCAATATTGCTGATGGCTCGCTGGTGTGGGACGAAAGCGGATCGAACACCCAATCGGGCGTGTTCGGCGTGGCTGCGCCTGCCGCCGGGCAGGGCACGATCGTGGCGGGCTATTCCAGCGGCGAGCTGACGGCCTACCGCTATGAAAATGGCCGCAGCCTGTGGTCGGACGCGCTGGCGCGCACCAATATCTCGACCACGGTCGGCTCGATCACCGATATTGATGCCGATCCGATCATCGATTCGGGCCGCGTCTATGCGCTGGGTCAGGGCGGGCGCATGGCGGCCTATGAACTGGTCACCGGCCAGCGCATCTGGGAATTGAACCTCGCCGGGATTTCCACCCCCGCGATTGCGGGCGAATGGATCTTCACCCTCACCGATGATGCGCGCCTGCTGGCGATTGCGCGTTCGTCAGGCCGGGTGCGCTGGATCACGCAGCTCCAGCGTTTCAAGGACGAAAAGGACAAGGAAGGCCCGATCTTCTGGACCGGCCCGGTGCTGGCTGGCGGCCATCTGTGGGTCGCCAGCTCGCGCGGCGAGGTGTGGAAGGTGAGCGCCGGTGAGGGTTCGGCAACGCTGTTTGCCAAGCTCGATCAGCCGGTCAGCCTTGCACCTGTGGTGGCTGACGGGGTGCTGTATCTGTTGGATGACAGCGGCACGATCCACGCCTGGAAGTGATTTCCAACCGGGGTTTGCGCGCCGATAAGGTGCAGACCCCGGCTTGACCCCCCTCAGACCCCCGTCAGACCCCCTTCAGGGCGGGTTGGCGGGCGTCTTGCCGGGCTGTTAACCCTTTGTGTGTAGGGCGGAGCGGTGATGATTCCGCGCGCCGCACCTTCTCCAACCGCGCTTCCGCGCAGCGATGTTTCGACCGGTGTCGGGCTGGCCGGGCTGGCTGGCCTTGTGCTGTGGATCGCCTTTTGCCGCGCCTATCCACAGATTGCCGCAATGCTTGGCCTTGGCGGGCCACTGGCGGCAGAAAGAGGCGTCCTTTCAGGCCCTTATGCGGCGCTTGCGGCGATGCTTTTCACCGCGCTGCCGATGGCGGCATGGTCCATTCTGGTCGACAAGGTGCACCTGCGCCCCTCGACCGGCATCGACTGGCGCTGCAAGCGCCCTCTGCCCGAAGTCATGCCCGTGGCGGTCATAAAGCTGGTCGGCCTGTGGGCGACATGGGCGCTGCTGGCCGCCTTCTATGCCACCGCCCGGTGGTACTGGACCGGCAATTACCTGTTTTCGATGGAAGTGCTGAGCTTTGCCATCTTCCCGCTCGTAACCCTTTCGGTTCCCTATGTAATCTGGCTCGACCGCTACCTTGTGGAGCCGCGTGACGGATGTTTCCATTTCGGCGCCTTCGTGGCAGGAGGCGGGGTGGCCGGGCGCGATCAGTGGGACGGCGCGGCAATCGCCAAGCACTGGCGGGCCTGGGCGATCAAGGGCTTTTTCGGGGCCTTCATGATCTCGATCCTGCCGCCGGGATTTGCGCAAGTGGTGGAAGCATCGCCATCGCAACTCATTGGCAATCCTGTCGAATTCGTGATGCTGCTGGTGACGCTGCTGTTCCTTGTCGATGTGCAGATCGGCACGGTGGGCTACCTTCTTACGCTGCGCCCGCTCGATTCGCACATCCGTTCGGGCAACCCCTTCCTTGCCGGCTGGCTGGCGGCGCTGGTGTGCTATCCGCCGTTTGTGTGGGGGATCATCGGGCCCAATGACCAGATCCTGAGCTATGAATATGCAACGCCCGGCTGGGCGCACTGGTTTGCGGGGAACGCCGCCCTGCTGTGGGGCTGGGGCGCGCTGCTGGTGTTCCTCACCGGCATCTATGCCTGGGCCACGGTTGTGTTTGGCGTGCGCTTTTCCAACCTCACCTATCGCGGCGTGCTGACCAATGGCCCCTATCGCTACACCCGCCACCCGGCGTATCTGTCGAAAAACCTGTTCTGGTGGGCGAGCGTTCTGCCCTTCATGGTGACGGGTGAGGGCTGGCTGGAGCCCTTGCGCAATTGCATTTTCCTACTCGTCGTCAACGCCATATACTTCTGGCGCGCCAAGACGGAGGAAGCGCATCTGCTGGCGGAAGATGCCAAATACCGCGAATATCACGCATGGATGGCAAGCCACGGGCTGATCACCGCCCCGCTGGAACGCTTGAAGCGCCGCCTGCTGGGCCAAAGCCCCGCCCGCGCAGAGCGCGAGCAGGCCATGCCGGCCGAATAGGCTGTCAGAACTGCTGTTCGTAAACCCTTGTAATATCGCCGTTCCATTCGCCATGATAGGCATCAAGCAGGCGCTGCGCCGGAACCTTGCCGCTGGCCACGATTTCATCGAGCGTTTCAAGATAGCCGGTCTCGTTATCGCCCGCCGCATTCATCCGCGCGCGGGCCTTGAGGCCGGCATGGGCAATGGCGAGCACTTCGCGGGCCAGATCCTGCAAGGTGCCGCCATCGGGTGAACGGGTGGCAAGCGCCAAGCGCGGCACTTCATTACGCAGCCGTTCGCGCTCCTCCATCGACCAGCCCTTGACCAGATCCCACGCCGCATCGAGCGCGCCCTGATCGTACAGAAGCCCGACCCAGAAGGCAGGCAACGCGCAGATCCGGCTCCACGGGCCGCCATCGGCGCCGCGCATTTCGAGGAAGCTTTTCAGCCGCACTTCGGGGAAGGCGGTGGACAGGTGATCCCACCAATCGGACTGCGTCGGGCGCTCTCCGGGCAGGACCGACAGCTTGCCATCGAGGAAATCGCGGAAAGAAAGCCCCGCCGCATCAATGTATTTCCCGTCGCGGAAGACGAAATACATCGGCACATCAAGCATATATTCGGCCCAGCGCTGGTAGCCGAAGCCGTCCTCGAACACGAAGGGCAGCATCCCGGTGCGGTGCGGATCGGTGTCTGACCAGATGTGCGAGCGATAGGACAGGAAGCCGTTGGGCTTGCCTTCGGTGAAAGGCGAATTGGCGAACAGTGCGGTCGCCAGCGGTTGCAGGGCGAGGCTGGTGCGGAACTTCTTCACCATGTCCGCCTCGGAACTGTAATCGAGGTTCACCTGAATGGTGCAGGTGCGCAGCATCATGTCGAGGCCCATGCTGCCCACGCGCGGCATATGGCGCAGCATGATGTCATAGCGGCCCTTGGGCATGATCGGCAGTTCGTCGCGGGTCTTGTCAGGCCACATGCCAAGACCAAGGTAGCCCACGCCGCACTTTTCGCCCACATCCTTGACCTGCGCGAGGTGCCGGCCTGTTTCCGCACAGGTCTGGTGGAGGTTTTCCAGCGGCGCGCCTGACAGTTCAAGCTGGCCGGCAGGTTCAAGGCTGACCGCGCCATCCTCGCCCTTCAGCGCGATGACATTGCCGCCTTCGACCACCGGGCTCCAGCCGAATTTTTCAAGGCCTTTCAAAAGGTCACGGATGCCGCACGGCTCATCATAGGCAGGCGCGCGGTGATCGGTGGTCTTGAAGACGAGCTTTTCATGCTCGGTGCCGATGCGCCACCGCTCAGGCGGTTTTTCGCCGCCGATCATCGGCAGGACAAGCTGGTCGAGGCTTTCGATCACCGGATCGTCGGCAGTGGAAGCTTCGCGTGTGCTCATGACAGGCCCTCTCTGGCCGGTTGCTTTAGAAAACTGATTTGCCGCTGGGAAGGCAAATTCGCCTTTGCGCAAGGTAAGCCGGTTTGTCTTGCAAAATCCGCCGGTGCGCCCGGCAGACTACCAGTCCCCCGCGCTGGCCATCCACACCGACAGCGCGGCAAGGGCCGCCGTCTCGCCGCGCAGGATACGCGGGCCGAGCGTTATGGGGCGGGCAGAAGGGTGGGCGCGGATGGCAGCGCGTTCGGCATCGTCAAAGCCGCCTTCGGGGCCGGTGAGGATCGCGGCCGCGCCGGAATGGCTGGCGAAGGCGGCAGCGGCAGGCTCGCCTCCCTGTTCCTTGGCGTTTTCGTCAGCGAAAAACAGCGTGCGGCCTTCCGGCCAGCTGGCCAGCAGCGCATCAAGCTTCACCGGCTCTGCCAGAGCGGGCAGGGCGGTGCGGGCGCATTGTTCGGCCGCTTCGGTGGTGATGGCGCGGGCGCGCTCGATGTTGAGTTTGTCGGCCACACAGCGCCGGGTGAGCAGCGGCTGGATCCGCGCCGCGCCAAGTTCGGTCGCCTTTTCGAGGATCAGATCGAACCGGTCCTTCTTGAGGAGGGCAGGGCACAGCCACAGATCGGGCACGGCTTCACGCAGGCGCAGGTGATCGGTCACCTCCAGCACCACATCGCGCTTGCCCAGCGTGCTGACCCGTGCGGCCCATTCGCCCGTCAGATCATCGCACAGGATCACGATATCGCCGGGCGCGGCCCGCATCACGCGGGCGAGGTAATGGGCAGGGTTGCCTTCGATCAGCACGCTTGCCCCGGCGTGCAGTTCATCGGTGACGAACAGGCGCGGGGCGCTTTTGGGGGGCCAGGCGGGAACCCTTGGATCATGCGTTGCGGGCATGGCTTGGCCCTAGGCGCTTGGGCCGCTAGAGCGCAAGCAATGACCGAACAGATCGTCCCTGACAGCGAGCATAAGGGCCTTGTCGCTCGCCTGCCGCAGCTTCCGCGAGACCTTGCGCTGCTGGCGCGGTTCGATCGGCCGATCGGGTGGTGGCTATTGTTCTGGCCCTGCGTGTTCGGCGTGTGGCTGGCGGGCGCGGGCTGGCAATTGCCGCTGCTCGGCTGGCTGCTGCTGGGAAGCATCGCGATGCGCGGGGCGGGTTGCGTCTATAACGACATCGTCGATGCCGATCTTGATGCCCGTGTGGCGCGCACGGCGCTGCGCCCGGTGGCAAGCGGGCGGGTGTCCAGAAAGCTGGCGTGGGGCTGGCTCATCGCGCTGTGCATGGTCGGCCTGATCGTGCTGCTGCAATTGCGCTGGCAGGCGCAGGCAGTCGCGCTTGGCAGCCTTGCGCTGGTCGCCGCCTATCCCTTCATGAAGCGCATCACCTGGTGGCCGCAGGCGTGGCTGGGGATGGTGTTCAACTGGGGGGTGCTGGTGGCCTGGACGCAATTGCGCTGGGACAATTGGGATGTGCTCGCCGCGCTCTATGCAGGTGCGATCTGCTGGGTGATCGGGTATGATACGATCTATGCCCTGCAGGACCGCGAGGATGATGCGATGGTCGGCATCCGGTCCTCGGCGCTGGCGATGGGGGGCAGGGTGCAGGCAGGGATTGCCGCCTTCTATGCCGCCGCTGTCAGCCTGTGGGCGCTGGCTTTCTGGCTCTACCGCGCTGATCCAATCGCGCTTGTGGCGTTGCTGCCGGTGGCGGGGCATCTGGCGTGGCAGGTGGCGACGCTCGATGCCGATGATCCGGCAAACCCGCTGGAACGCTTCCGTTCCAATCGCTGGGCGGGCGCGCTGATGGCGGCGGCGTGCTTTGTGGTCGGGAACGCCTGAGCCGATGTGCAACCTCACCCGCATGACCAAAAACGTGGATGAGGTCGCCAAGTGGTTTGAAGCGGTGGACGGCGCAAGGGGGGCCAATTTCGCCGCCGAAGTCTATCCGGGCTATACCGGGCTGGTGCTGGCCGAGGGCACGGTGCGGCCCATGGTGTGGGGCTTCCCGCTGGTGCTGAAAGGCAAGCAGGGCCAGCCATTGAAGCCCAAGCCGGTCAACAACGCCCGCTCTGACAAGCTGGCTACCGGGTTCTGGCGCCAAGCCTTTACGCACCAACGCTGCCTGATCCCGCTGGAAGCCTGGGGTGAGGCCGAAGGTCCCAAGGGGCGCATGACCCGCACCTGGCTGCGCGTGCCGGATAGCCCCCTGTTTGCCGCTGCGGGCGTGTGGCGGCGTTCGGATGAATGGGGCGATTGCTATGCGATGGTAATGACCGACAGCGCCGGCACCGAGGCAGCGAGCGTGCATGAACGCATGCCGGTGCTGATCGCCTCTGCCGATCACGCGCGCTGGCTGGGCGGGACGGCTCACGAGGCTTTCAGCCTGTGCCGCAGCTGGCCCGGGCCACTCTCGATCGAGCGCACCGCCGAGGCCTGGGCGCGCAGTGCAGCGCAGCAGCCCGGCCTGTTCTGAGGTGGCTTGCACCCCGGCGTTGCTTGCGGCAAACCGTTCACCTGCATCGACGAACGGCTTGCGCTTCGATCAAGCGCAAGCCCACCCCTACCAGCGCGGCTTTATTGCGCGGGCAGCGGCGTTAAGCTGGAACAGATTGAATCAACAGGGGTCCACCACATGCTCGAACTTGCCGGCGTCAGCCATGTCTATCCCAACGGCACCCATGCGCTCGATAATGTGACGCTGTCGATCCCCAAGGGGATGTTCGGCCTGCTGGGCCCCAATGGCGCGGGCAAATCGACCCTGATGCGCACCATCGCGACGCTGCAGGCGCCCACGCAAGGCGCGATCCGCTTCGGCGATATCGACGTGCTGGCCGAGCCTGATGCCTTGCGCCGCACATTGGGATACCTGCCGCAGGATTTCGGCGTCTATCCGCGCGTCTCGGCGCAGGTGATGCTCGATCACATGGCGGTGCTGAAGGGCGTGACCCATGCAGGCGAACGCCGCGAGATGGTGGAGCACCTCCTCAATCAGACCAACCTGTGGGCCGTGCGCGGCAAGGCGATTGCGGGCTTTTCGGGCGGGATGCGCCAGCGGTTCGGCATTGCACAGGCGCTGATCGGGCAGCCGGAACTGATCATCGTCGATGAACCCACCGCCGGCCTTGATCCGGAAGAACGCAACCGTTTCCTCAACTTGCTGGCCGGAATTGGCGAGAATGTGGTGGTGATCCTGTCCACCCACATCGTTGATGATGTGGCCGATCTGTGCCCGCGCATGGCGGTGCTGGCAGGCGGCAAGGTGCGGCTGGAAGGCGCGCCGCACGATCTGATCGCATCCACCAAGGGCCGCGTCTGGCAGAAGACCATCCCCCACACCGCGCTGCCCGAAATGCAGGCCGCCCACGAGGTCATTTCGCACCGCTTCTTTGCAGGTGAGATCGTGGTCCACGTGCTGTCCGATAGCCAGGCCGAAGGCTTTGCCCCGGTCACGGGCGGGCTGGAGGATGTGTACTTCGCAACGCTGGCCGAAACGCGCCGCGCCGCGCCTGCGCAAGCAGCATAAGGGGGCGATCCGATGCTGACCGCCCGCCTTGCCGCGTTCGAAATCCGCTATCAGCTGCGCAACCCGGTGTTCTGGGTATCAGTGGCGATCTTCTTCCTGTTGGGCTTCGGCCTTTCCGCCAGCGACAATGTGAGCTTCGGCGCGCCCGGCGCGGTGAACGAAAATTCGCCCTACACCGTCACGCTGGCGACATCGGTGTTTGCCACCTTCTACCTGTTCGTCATCACCGCCTTTGTCGCCAATGCGGTGGTGCGCGATGATGCGACCAAGTTCGGCCCGATGATCCGCGCAACCCCGGTGGGGCGCACCAGCTTTCTGGCCGGGCGCTTCCTTGGCGGACTGGCCATCGCGATCCTTGGCTATATCGCCATTCCTGCCGGGATCGCGCTGGGCGCGGCCATGCCGTGGGTGGACCCGGAGACGGTCGGCCCCAACAGCCTTGCGCTTTACGCATGGCCGTTCCTTGTCATCGCCATCCCCAACCTGATCCTGTCGGCTGCGCTGCTGTTCAGCCTCGCCACGCTCAACCGTTCGATGCTGGCAAGCTATATCGGCGTCATGGTGCTGGTGATGGGCTACCTTGCGGTTGCCACCATCCTTTCGGCTGATCCGTCCTATCAGGCTGTGCTGGCGCGCTATGAACCGCTGGGCTCGGGCGCGATTTCGGAAGTTTCGCGTTATTGGACCGCGGCCGAAATGAACACGCGCGCCGTGCCGCTGGAAGGCAACCTGCTGTTCAACCGGGTGTTCGTGCTGGGCCTGTCGGCGCTGTTCCTTGGTATTGCATGGGCCCGCTTCAGCATGACCGAACGGGCCCCGTCGCGCTGGCGCCTGCGCAAGCTGGCAAAGCAGGAGGCAAAGGCTGCCAAGGCCGAGGCCGTGCAACCGCGCACCCTAGCAGCGCCGGTCAGCCGCCATTTCGGCTCGGGCCATGCGCTGGCCACCTTCTGGCTGCGCCTGCGCGCCGAAGTGATGTTCGTGATCAAAAGCCCCGGCCTCATCGTGCTGCTTTTGATCTCGGTCGCCTTTGCCGCGCTCAACCTTGTCTTTTCCGAGACGATCTACGGCACGCCGTCCTACCCGCTGACCGCCAATGTCATCGCCACCGTGATCGGCAGCGCATCGCTGTTCAGCCTGATCGTGGCGGTGTTCTACGGCGGCGAGCTTGTGTGGCGCGAGCGCGACGTGAAGATGGGCGAGATCATCGATGCGACCCCCGTGCCCGCATGGGCGATGTTCGTGCCCAAGATCCTTGCGATCTTCAGCGTGCTTCTGGCGATGGCGCTGGCGGGCCTGGCAACCGGCGTGCTCTACCAACTGGCCCAGGGCGCGAGCGGCCTCGGCTATGGGCTGTACCTTTCGGCCTGTTTCCTCCCGCCGGGCGTCGACCTGCGTCTGGTGGCGAGCCTCTGCGGTTT
>JAGKSZ010000115.1 GCA_018991295.1 Porphyrobacter sp.
GGGTGTCTGCCGCCCAGTTGCGCGCCCAGCAGCAGCGGCTCGATACCGCGCTGGCCGCCCTCAAGCCGCAGCGACCCGGCACGGCGGAT
Organism: Porphyrobacter sp.; assembly: GCA_018991295.1. Taxonomy (GTDB): domain Bacteria; phylum Pseudomonadota; class Alphaproteobacteria; order Sphingomonadales; family Sphingomonadaceae; genus Erythrobacter. The sequence continues at coordinate 90 of JAGKSZ010000115.1, forward strand.
GCCTATGTCCTTACCATCGCGCTCGACAGCGATCCCGTGTTCGCCCGCGAAGCGCGCGAGGCTGCGCGGGTCTTGTCAGAGCGTTACGGCGCCGAGGGACGCACGCTGACGCTGGCCGGGCCCGACGGCAAGCGCGACGATGCGCCCCATGGCTCGATCACGGCATTGCTGCTCAGCCTTGCGCATTTCGGCACGGTGATGGACGGCAAGGAAGATGTGCTGGTGCTCTACACCACCAGCCATGGCTCCGATATCGGGCTGGCCTATCACTACGGCGATAGCGGCTACGGCATTCTCTCGCCCCCCCGGCTCAAGACAGCACTGGAGGAGGCGGGCATCAGGCGCCGGGTGCTGATCCTGTCGGCGTGCTATTCGGGGGTGTTCGTGCCGATGCTGGCAAGCCCCGACACCGCGATCCTCACGGCTGCGGCCAGCACGCGTTCTTCGTTCGGCTGCGTGGCCGAGAATGACTGGACGTTCTTCGGTGACGCGCTGATCAATCGGGCGCTGCGCCAGCCGGTTGGGCTGGAGGAGGCCGCACGGGCTGCGGGGCGCTCGGTCGCGGATTGGGAGGCCAAGGCGCGCTTCCTCGCCTCGCTCCCGCAGGTCAGCATCGGCAGCGCGGCGCGGGGCTGGCTGCCGCAGATCGAGGCGGCAATGCCGCGTGCGGCCAGCAGCCCTGTGGGCCGCCCGGCCTTTGACGAAGCCGCTCTCAGGGCTGCGGCGCAGTAACGCCAGCGCGCCGGGCGGAGATGATCGTCACCTCCTTGGCGAGCATCTGGCCCTTCATCAGCCCTTCGCCCCGCACCGGATCGCGCGGCGCTGATAGGATTGCGGCGACCACATCCATGCCGGCGGTCACATAGCCAAACGCCGCATAGCCCGCCTGCCAGCCCGGATCGCTGGCGGCAGGATCGGCATCGAAGCCGGTCTGATCCTCGACCATGATGAAGAAATCCCCATCCGCATCGCCCGGCTCCATCATCGCCATCGATACCGCACCGTGGGTGTGGGTGAGGCCCGTGGCGGTGGTGGGTTCATGGGCGATCTTGGGCAGCACCCGCTTCGGATGGCCGGTCACGCCGGCCTGCACCAGCCCCGAAGGCTGGCGCGGCCCGCCAAGGTCCATCGCCCGGTAGAACGTCACCCCGTCAAACCGCTTTTGATCGACATAGCGCAGGAAATTGGCGGCGGTCACCGGAGCGCGCTGCGTCTCCAGCGCGATGGTGATGGGGCCAAGGCTCGTCTCCAGTACCACGGCAACGCTTGCAGCCTCGGGGTATGGGCGCACAGCGGGGCGGCCAGTGGGCAGGGCGGCAAAAGCCGCCGGCGCAATCGGCTCAGGCTCGCCCGGGGGCGCGGCGATTTCGAACTTGTAGAGCAGGTTGCGCTGGCAGCCGGACTTTTTCACCCTTTCGCAGTTCTGGAGATTATCGTCCGAGACGATGAACAGGCTGGTCTTGCCCGGCTCCTCGCGCACGGCCAGCCCCTCGAAATTGTCGAGCTTCAGCGGCGGCGTCAGCACAGCCAGCGTGGTTGCCGTGCCATCTTGCGCGAGCGCGATAATGGCGGCGCGGTTGCCTTCGCGCGGGGAATAGCTGCGAAACAGGACATAGCAGGTGCCATCGGCCTTGCAGGATGCATCGGTGGGCACGCCGCCTGCCTCGGCAATGCCATCGGGCGCTGCAAGGTGGAAGCCGGACGCTCCGCCATCGGTGATGCGCAGGCAATTGGGCCGCGCCGGATCGCTCCATTCCCCGCAGGCGATCAGCCCGCCGGGGTAGGCGGCAAGGGTTTCGATGCCTTCGTTGGGCACAGCGCCTGAAGTGAGGGCGGCGGCATCGGTGTAAGCGCCGCTGGCCGGCCATTCGAGGCTGGCATAACGCCACACCCGGTGTTCCTGTTCAAAAGAAACCAGCCATTCGCCCGAGGGCAGGCGGGTGAGGGCTTCGGCATCGCCGCGCAATTTGGCATCGAGCGTCTTGCCCCCCGCATCGCGCAGCGGACCCGTGCGTACGCCCGAGACATCGATCAGCTTGCCCGCGATCTCGTCGATCGTCAGTTCCATCCAGCGCCCGTCATCGGTCACCGCGAACAGTGCGCCATCATGCCATTCAAGACTGGATATGCCGCCGATATCGGCCTTGTCAGGCGCAATTTCGATGCCGCCGCGGAAGATCAGCTCTCCGATCCTTGTCGCGTTGTTGCCCGGTTCGAGTTCGGCCGGACTGGTCATGGGAAGGAAGGCATCATCGGCTTGCGCGGCCAGCGGGGCGGCAAGGCAGGCAAGGGCGGGCAGGACGAAGCGGGAAACCTGGCGCATCAATGTCATTCGTCCGGGTGTATCGCCGCTTGGGCGAAGCGCAAGCGGGGGAAACGCCTGTTCAGCCACGCGCAAGGTTTACAGGCGTAGTCGTAATGACTACAGGTGTAAACGAGAGGCGAGGGAGACGCAGCCGTGTCCGCATCCGAAGAGCAAACGGGCGAACGCATCACCGAGGCTGAACACGCGGTGATGGAAGTGCTGTGGGATCGCCCGCGCCAGACCGCTGCCGAGGTGTGCGATGATGTCTGCGGGCAACGCGGGTGGAGCCTTGCCACGGTCAAGACCTTGCTCTCGCGTCTGGTGCAGAAAGGCGCGCTGGCGGCCGAGCCGGATGGGCGACGTTTCCTTTACACGCCGCTGATTGCGCGTGAGGCCTATGTCGGGGGTGAAAGCCGCCGGTTGGTTGACCGCCTGTTCGGTGGCAGCGCGGCCTCGCTGGTGGCGCATCTGGCTGAAACCGAGGCGCTGACCGCCGATGATCTTGCAGAGATCGAGGCGCTGCTGAAGGAGCTGCGGCAATGAGCGCGGTGCTGCTGGAAACGCTGGTCTGGACCGGCGCGCTGATCGCCGCTGTGCTGGTGCTGCGCCGCCCGGTGACGCGGCATCTCGGACCGCAGGTGGCCTATGCGCTGTGGGCGCTGCCGGCGCTCAGGCTGGTGATCCCGCCGCTGGAACTGCCGGCATGGATGGGGCCCGAAACGCGGGCGCCGGCCATGCCCGATCAAGCGGTGTGGCACGTGGTTGCCGAAACCCCGGCGCACGCTGCCGCTCTCGCGCCGCTGACAGCGCCTGTCGAACCTATGCCTGAGCCCGCCGGGTTTGATCTGATGGCGGCGCTTTTCGATCTGCCGCTGGCCGAGATTGCACTGGCCTTTTGGCTGGGCGGGGCAGCGGTGTTCCTCGCCTTGCGTTTTGCCGCCTATTTTTCCCTGCGTGACGATCTGCTGGCCGAAGGCCGCGAGGTCGGGCGGATTGCGGGCTTGTTCGGGCTTAGCGTCCGCCTTGTCGAAACCCCTGCCACCCGTGCGCCGCTGGCAATGGGGGTGCTGGACCCGGTGATTGCGCTGCCGCCCGGCTTTCTGGCGCTCCATGATCGCACCGCCCGCGATCTGGCGCTGGCGCATGAACTGGCCCACCACCGCGGCGGCGATCTGCTGGTGAACATCTGCGTCCAGCCGCTGTTCGCGCTGCACTGGTTCAATCCGCTTGGCCGGTATGGCTGGGCAGCGTTGCGCCGCGATCAGGAGGCGGCCTGCGATGCGCGGGTGATGGCCCGGCGCGGGGCGCAGGAAAAGGCCGCCTATGCCGCGCTTATCGCCCGTTTTGCCGCCGCGCCCGGCAGCGCCCACCATGCCGCACTGACCGCGCCGATGGCCTGCCCGGTGCTGGGCGAGAAGTCGATCATCCACCGTCTGAGGAGCCTTGCCATGTCCGATCCCACTCCCCGCCGCCGCATGGCGGGCCGCGCGCTGCTTGGCGCGGGGCTGCTTGCCCTGCCGCTGACCGCCAGCATCACCTTTGCCGCCAGCGAAAGCGCGCTTGGCACGGTGCCCGAAGTGCCCGAGCCGCCAGCTCCCCCGGCCCCGCCTGCACCGCCTGCACCGCCAGCGCCGCCCGCACCGCCCGCCGCCCCGGATGCGCCCGATGCGCCGCCCCCTCCGCGCGTCATGATCATCGAGAGCCGCACCGGCACGCCGATCGCGGGCGAAGCTGGCGAAGGCGGCACCCAAGTCACCGAGCGTGTGTGGCGCGATGCCGACGGCAAGGAACGCCGCGTCAGGATCGTTGCGCGCCAGACGATCGATGGCGAAGCGCTCGCAAGGCAGCTTGAAGGGCTAGAGGGTCTCGACAAGGCTGAACGCGGGGCGATGGTCGCTGAACTGCGCGCCGGACTTGCCGAGGCCGACCGCGCGCTCGCCGATCTGCCGCGCATAGTCGCCGAAGCGCAAGCCGAAGCCGCCCGCGCACAAGGCAGCGCGCCCCGCGTGATGATGCTCAAATCCTGCACCGCCAGCTTCAAGGGCGAAAGCGAGGTGGTCACTGGCAAGGACGGCAAACAGACAATCATGATCTGCCAGCCGCGCATAACCGCTTCGGCCCGCGCCGGGCTTGAGGAAGCCCGCGCCGAAATCGCCCGCGACAAGGATATTCCGGAAGATCAGCGCAAGCAGATCCTGCGCACCCTCGACAGTCAGATCGCGCGCTGGAAGGAAAAGGAAGGCTGATCGGCACAAGGATTGACCGGGGGCAGCGCCTGCCCGGTCGATCGGGAGGATGGCAGCGCGGGGCTATTTGCCGCGCGCTGCTGTCTTCGGTCTGGCAGGATAGGCGCAGCCCCGGCCCAGACCCCAGCCCTTGAGAAAAGCGCGCCGCACCATCCCTGCCGTATAGGCGTTGCGCAAGGCCCGCTCATTGGCGGCCGCGCCTGTCACCTCCCGCACAATGCCGCGAAAGGGCAGGATCGATCCGACCACGTTTTGCCCGATCCGCCCTTCGCTGATGCGCTTGTCGCCATCATCCTCGGCAATATCGTAATCCGCGCCCAGCACCATATCGAGCTCGGCAATGGCGCTGACCAGCGCATCGCACTTGCCCATGTCACCGGTTGCGTAAGGATCGCGCACGGCATCGGCCAGCACGGCGGGGATTTCACGCGCATCGATACCCAGATCGCGCAAGGGGGTCTTGATCACGTCCTTGGCGTCAGGTTCGGGCACGACCTGCGCGGCGAGCGGCGTCGCCACCGCTGTGGTCCAGCCAAGCATCAGCGCGGCGGCAAGAACGGATCGGTGCATCGGTTTCAACCTCCCTCGAAGAACACATCGCACGCGCCACCATCGCGGGCCTCCAGCCCAAGCCGCAGCGCCTCCATGCGCTGGCGGCTGGTGCCGTGGGTAAAGCTTTCAGGGTTCACCCCCTGTCCGGACTTGGCCTGCAAGGTATCGTCCCCGATCGCGCTGGCCGCCTTCAGGCCTTCTTCAAGATCGCCCGGTTCGATCAGCTGGCGGTTCTTGCCTGCCCACATCCCGGCATAGCAATCGGCCTGCAATTCCATTGCCACCTGCAGGCGGTTGGCCGCGCCCGGATTGCGCGCCTGCGCGGCGCGCACCTGCCTGGCAAGGCCGGTGATGTTCTGGATGTGGTGGCCATATTCATGGGCGATCACGTAAAGCCGGGCAAAATCCCCGCCGGTGCCCGCCATCTGCGCGAGCTGATCGTAAAAGCTGGTATCGATGTAGATGCCCTTGTCGGCCGGGCAATAAAATGGCCCCGCAGCCGAGGTCGCGCTGCCGCAGCCCTGGGTATTGACGACACCGCTGCGGAACAGGTTGAGCCCGGGCTGTTCGAAGGGGACACCGGCGCGCTCGAAGCTGGCCTCCCACGTATCGTTGAGGCTGGTCAGTGCATTGCACGCCTCGGTTGCATAGGCGTTTTGCGTGCAGACTTCCTCTTCGCTGAGTTCGGGTCCCCCGGCGCTGCTGCCCTGCGCGGGCGCACCTTGCTGCTGCACCTGCTGGACGACACCGATGGTCTGCATCGGATCAAGCCCGAACACGACTGCCCCGATCAGCGCGATTACCAGCGTCCCGCAGCCGATCCCGCCTGCGCCCATGCCGCCGCCCCCGCCGCCGCCGTCATTGCTGGAGCGGACCTTGATCCGTGACGTATCGAACGGCCCCAAGCGCATCGTGCAATTCCTCCCCTTCGCCCCTGTTTGTGCAACAATTCTATTGGACAGCACCGTGCCACGCGGCAAAAGCGAATGCCAATAGCCGATGCGTGCAGGAGATGCGGCGAATGCTCAAGAATAAGCGTGCCCTTGTGACCGGTTCGACCTCTGGCATCGGGCTGGCGATTGCACGGGCACTGGTGGCTGAGGGCGTTCAGGTGATTCTCAACGGGCTGGGCGATGCGGATGCGATCAGCGCCCTGTGCGATGAACTGGGCGCAACCTATCAGGGGGCAAACCTGATGGATGCAGGCGCCATCGCCGCGATGATGGCAGAGATCGGCCCCATCGATATCCTCGTCAACAATGCCGGGATGCAGCACGTGGCCCCGGTGGAAGCCTTTCCGCCCGAAAAGTGGGACGCGATCATCGCGTTGAACCTTACCGCCGCGTTCCACACCACCCGCGCCGCCGTGCCGGGGATGAAGGCGAAGGGCTGGGGGCGGATCATCAACACCGCCAGTGCCCACTCGGCAGTCGCCTCGCCGTTCAAGAGCGCCTATGTCGCGGCCAAGCACGGGCTGGACGGCTTTACCAAGACCGTCGCGCTGGAACTGGCGACCTGCGGAATTACCGCCAACTGCATCAGCCCGGGTTATGTCTGGACGCCGCTGGTGGAGGGCCAGATCCCCGACACCATGGCCGCGCGCGGAATGACGCGCGATCAGGTGATGAACGATATCCTGCTCGCCAAGCAGCCGACCAAGCAGTTCATCCAGCCCGATGATGTGGCGGCGCTGGCAGTGTTTCTGTGCAGCGATGCGGCGCGCGGGATCACGGGCGCGAATTACGCCATCGATGGGGGCTGGACCGCCGAATGAGCCATATGCGCGCTTCATGGGCGGTGCTGCTGCTGGCAAGCCTGTGGCTGGCCGGCTGTGCCCGCGCACCGGTCGCCAGCATTCCGGTTGAAGGGCGGGACGAGATCGCCGCGCGGATGCAGGCCGATATTGCCGAATTTTCCAGCGATACCCTGATGGGCCGAAAGCCCGGCACCGAAGGCGGGCGTGGCAGCTATGCCTATATCGAAAAGCGCATGACCGAGATCGGTCTGGTGTCGGGCACCAATGATCCCGGCTCCTATTGGCGGCTGCCGGTCGATCTGCTCGCGACCCAGCCGGAAACCGGCCAGCTGGTGCTGGGGCAGGGCCGCCGCCGCGTGGTGGTGCTGCCGAGCGATGCCGCCGTTTACACCTCGCGCCGCCGTGCGCTTGCCATTGGCGGGCCGGGAACAGGCGTGCCGGGGGGGTTTGTCGGCTATGGCGATGGATCGGTGCTGGGCGATGCGCTGGCAGGCGCGGGGGTGGTCATGCTGGCCGACCGGGGGCGCGATGCGGCGCGCCGCGAAGACCTGTTCCGCCAGCGCGCCACGGCAGTGGTGACCGTGCTTGCCGACAGCGAGGCGCTTGCTCAGGGGCGCGCAGCGGAAGACCGGCCCCGCCTCCAGCTCGCCAGCGAGGAACAGGACCATCTTGCCGCATGGATCACCGATGCGGCCCTTGCTGACATCCTCGGTGCGCGCCGCTGGCAATCGCTCAAGGCCGAGGCCGAGGGCACCGGTTTTGCCCCGCTCGAACTCAACCTGTCGGTCAGCATTGAGGCGACGTCCGACCGCCGCGAATTTCCGAGCCAGAACGTTATCGGCATGATCCCGGGCACGGTGCCGGGTTCGGGCGCGGTGCTGGTGCTGGCGCATTGGGACCATCTGGGCGAATGTGGTCCGCCGGGCGCAGCGGACCGCATCTGCAATGGCGCTGCCGATAATGCCAGCGGCGTTGCCATGATGCTGGAACTGGCCCGGCGGCTCAAGGCGGGGCCCGGGCTTGGGCGCGACATCTATTTTCTGGCCACCACCGCCGAGGAGCCGGGGCTGCTCGGCATCCGCTCCTTCATCAAGAACCCGCCACTGGCGCTCGCCAGCATCGTGGCCGCCTTCAATCTCGACATGATGGCGGTGGCGCCTGCGGGTAGCCCGGTCGGATTTATCGGGCGGGGGCAGGACCCGGCGCTCGATGCGGCGGTGCTGGATGCCATTGCGAAAAGCGGGCGCGATCCGGGCGATCAGAGCCTCGCGGACAGTTTCCTCCAGCGGCAGGATGGCTGGGCGCTGGTGCAGGCCGGCGTCCCTGCTGTGCTGCTTTCGGCCACCTATGGCAGCCGCGAGGTGCTCGATCCCTTCATCGCTGCGCGCTACCATCAGCCCTCCGATGAGGTCGAGGGAATCGAGCTTGGGGCAGCGGTGGAGGATCTGCTCATGCACGAGGGCCTGATCCGCCAGATTGCCGATCCGGCGCGCTATCCGGCAAAGGCCGCCCCGGCACCCTAGCGCAATCGCAAATCCGCGGTTACATGGGCCGCCACGAATCTCCCGCCAGAGGAGATACCCCTCCCGTATTTTGCGAAAGTGGCGCCCCATGGATATCCCGCTCGGTCTGACCTTCGATGACGTGCTGCTCCGCCCGGCGGAATCGAGTGTCCTGCCGAGCATGGCGGACACCTCGACCCGGCTGACACGCGACATTCGCCTCAATATCCCGGTGCTGAGTTCCGCGATGGACACCGTGACCGAAGCCGACATGGCGATCGCGATGGCGCAGCTGGGCGGGATCGGCGTGCTGCACCGCAATCTCGATATTGATGCGCAATGCGCCGCGGTGCGCGCGGTCAAGCGTTATGAGAGCGGGATGGTGGTGAACCCCATCACCATCGGCCCGGACGCAACGCTGGGCGAAGCGCAGGCATTGATGCAGGCCCACCGCATCAGCGGGATTCCGGTGGTGGATGCAGGCGGCAAGCTCGTCGGCATCCTCACCAACCGCGACGTGCGCTTTGCCGAAAATCCCGCGCAGCCGGTGCGCGAGCTGATGACCACCGAAAACCTCGCCACCGTGCCGCTGGGCACCGGGCAGGAAGATGCGCGCCGGCTCCTGCATGCCCGCCGGATTGAAAAGCTGCTGGTGGTGGATGATGCCTTCCACTGCATTGGCCTCATCACGGTGAAGGACATCGAAAAGGCGGTGAATTATCCCCACGCCACCAAGGACGCGACCGGCCGCCTGCGCGTGGCGGCGGCGACCACTGTGGGCGATGCCGGCTTTGCCCGCACCGAGGCGCTGGTCGATGCCGAAGTTGACGTGATCGTGATCGACACCGCCCACGGCCACAACATCGAAGTCGCCCGCGCGGTGGAACGCGTGAAGAAGCTCTCGAACGCGGTGCAGGTCGTCGCCGGGAACGTCGCCACCGCCGAGGCGACGCGGGCGCTGGTCGATGCCGGGGCCGATGCGGTGAAGGTCGGGATCGGGCCGGGGTCGATCTGCACCACCCGCGTCGTTGCAGGCGTGGGCGTGCCGCAATTGACCGCGATCATGGAAAGCGCCGCCGAAGCGGCAAAGTCCGGCGTGCCGGTGATTGCCGATGGCGGCCTTCGCACTTCGGGCGATGCCGCCAAGGCGCTGGCGGCAGGCGCTTCATCCGTGATGATCGGCTCGATGCTGGCCGGCACCACCGAAAGCCCGGGCGAGGTGTTCCTCTATCAGGGCCGCAGCTACAAGGCCTATCGCGGCATGGGCAGCGTTGGCGCCATGGCCCGCGGCAGCGCCGATCGCTATTTCCAGCAGGACGTTTCCGCGATGAAGCTGGTGCCCGAGGGGATCGAAGGTCAGGTGCCCTTCAAGGGCCCGGCTGCCGATGTCGTCCACCAGCTGGTGGGCGGGATCAAGGCGGCGATGGGCTACACCGGATCGCGCACCATCACCGATCTTCAGGAACGCGCGCAGTTCGTGCGCATCACCAATGCGGGCCTTTCCGAAAGCCACGTCCATGATGTGGCGATCACCCGCGAAGCGCCCAATTATCCCACCCGCTGAGGCCTCGATATGACCCCCGCCGCTAGAGTACAGGCGGCGATCGAGCTGCTCGACAGTGTCATTGCGTCCGCACGCGCCAAGGGCGCGCCGGCTGATCGGATCATTGCCGATTATTTCCGCGCCCGTCGCTATGCCGGATCGAAAGACCGGCGCGCGGTGCGCGATCTGGTTTACCGGGCGATCCGCCTGTGCGGGCCGGTGCCAGCCAGCGGGCGCGCAGCGATGCTGGCGGTGGCAGGGCAGGACGATGCGATTGCGGCGCTGTTCGATGGCACCCCCCACGGCCCCGCGCCGCGCGGCGAAGGCGAGGAAGCCGCCAGCACCGGCCTTGCTCCCAAATGGCTTGCCGCAGCCTTGCGCGCCTCAGGGCTTGGCGGGCGCGAGATTGCCGCGCTGCTGGACCGTGCACCGCTCGATGTACGGGTCAATGCGCTGAAGGCTGACCGTGAAGGGCTGGCGCTGCCCGAGGCTGGCGAGCCCCTTTCCAGCGCGCAGGGCCTGCGTTTTGCCACCGGCACGCCGGTCGAACAGTGGGAAGCTTACGAGCAGGGCAGTATCGAAATTCAGGACCTTGGCAGCCAGCTGATTGTCGAGGCCCTGCCGGTGAGCGCGGGCGATACGATCATCGATCTGTGTGCTGGCGGCGGGGGCAAGACCCTCGCTCTGGCCGCAAGGCTCGGCAATGCGGCAAGCCTTGTTGCCGCTGATACCGACAAGCGCCGTCTCGGCAATCTTGCACCGCGGGCGGCGCGTGCCGGAGCGGCGGTCGATCACACCGTGCTGCTTGATCCGGGCCGCGAGATGCGCAGCCTCCACCCGTGGGCGAACAAGGCCGATCATGTACTGGTGGATGCGCCCTGTTCAGGCAGCGGCACCTGGCGCCGCAGCCCGGAGGGGCGCTGGCGGCTCGATCCGGCTGAACTGGCGCGCCTCAATCAGTTGCAGGACCATGTTCTCGATCTGGCAGCACAACTGGTGCGCCCGGGCGGCAGCGTCAGCTTTGTCACCTGTTCGGTGCTCGATTCGGAAGGGGCCGATCGCATCGCCGCCTTCCTCGAACGCCATCCGGGCTGGACCGCAGAGGATCTGGCGCTGCCGCAGGGGCAGGCGCGCGGCGCAGGAATCCGGCTCGATCCGCACCGCAGCGGCACGGATGGTTTTTTCATCGCCTGCCTTCGTTCACCATGATAGGTTCCGGTGTTATGACCCAGCCCTCCGGTTCCCGGTCTGATGCACTCAAGGAGCTTTTGATGCGTTTCGCAGCCCCTGCCGCCGCTTTGTCGCTGTGCCTTGCCATGACGGCGAGCATTTCGGTTGCAGGAGCGCAGGCGCCTGCCGATCCGCGGGCAGCCGCCCTGATTGCGCAGGGGCAGGCCGCTCTTTCCGGCGGCGATGCGGACGCAGCGATTGATGCCTTCGAAGCCGCGCTGGCGGTTGATCCGGGCTATACGCCGATCTTCATCGACCTTGCCGAAGCCGCGCGCCAGCAGGGTCTGCAGGGCAAGGCAATCCGCTATTACCGCGATGCACTGGCCCGCGATCCGGGCAATTTCGCCGCGATTTCGGGCGAAGGCGCGGCGCTGGTGGAAAAGGGCGCGCTGGAAAAGGCGAAGAAGAACCTTGCCCGGTTGCAATCGCTGTGCGGGAATGAATGTCCCGAAACCCTGGCCCTGCAAAGCAGCATCGCGCGCGGGGTTCCGGCGCGGCTGGCGGTGGAAAGCAAGGGCGAGGCTGCGGCTGCCAACTGACGCGGCTCGTACCGGAGCAGGCCTCAGCGGAGCCGAATGGCCCGGGTGCGATTGATGATTTGCCGGGGCAGATGCGCCACCAGCCGGGCCTCTTTATCCATGGACGGTTCCAGCTGCTTCCAGTGAAGGTTGCTGTAGCGGCGCTTGCTGGACAGTTTCCGGTTCAGTTCCTTGAGCGCCTCGTCGGTGGGAATGACGAGGGCACGGCACATCTGTTCGATCTTCTCGGCCTCGGCATGGGCTTGATCGGGCGCCGATCGCTGCAGCTGCGCAAGATCGCCCAATGTCGGCCGCCACTGCTTGTAAGCGCGGTCAATCCTGCGAAGCTGGCTCCACAAGGTTGACGAGCCTACGGGCTGCTTGTCAGCGTAATATTCGATGAAATCGACCTGATCGGCAATTTCGGCAAATCGCGCTTCGGTCATGTGGAAGAGCGCCGAGTTGTGTTTCTCCAACAGCGCATCGCGTTCAGCCTGGGGCACGGCCAACAGGGCTTTGCGATTGGTGATATCCTTGCAATCAGTGCGCAGCTCGGACACCAGCACCGCAAGCCGTTCGAGCGCATCTGCGAGTAGGCCGAGGTTCTCTTCCCGTGCGTCGCGCTGTTTGACGCGCTCGACATAGACAGCGCCGAAGACGGCCAGCCCGGCCCCCACCAGCGCGCCAAGAAAGCCGAGCCAGCCATCGCTGATTTTGGCATCGGCCGCATCCTGAAAGGCTAGATGGCCAGCGACAATGGCCAGCGACACAAGGGCGGCAACAACGGCGCTGGTCCCTATGTTGCCCATTTTGTCCTCCCGCCGCGTCAGATCAGGCCCGCAAATTCGGCCAGCACTTCTTCGTAAACCGCACGTTTGAAGGGCACAATAAGTTCGGGAAGCAGCGCCGGTTCGATCCAGCGCCATTCGTTGAATTCGGGAGGGTTGTGCGCTTCAAGGTCGATATCGGCGTCCTGCCCGAGGAAGCGGCCGAGGAACCAGTGCTGTTCCTGCCCGCGATATTTGCCCTTCCACACCCGGCCCTGCAATTCGGGCGGCAGATCGTAGCGGATCGGGCGCGAGCCTTGCGCGATCACTTCGACCATGTGGGCGGCGACGCCGATTTCCTCGGCCAGTTCGCGCAAGGCCGCCTCGCGCACATCCTCGCCCTTGTCGATCCCGCCCTGCGGCATCTGCCAGTAGCCGTGGGCCGACGGGTCGATCCGCTGGCCGACGAAGACGAGGCCAGCTGCGTTCACCAGCATGAAGCCGGCGCAGGGGCGGTAGGGCAGGTGATCGAAGCTCATGCCGGGTTCTCCAGCATGAAGCGCATCGCGGCGATGATGCGTTCAAGATCGCCTTGCGTGCTCGGCACGGCAGCGCGCAGGTTGGTGAAGGAGTGGGTGACCCCGCGCATCTCCAGAAACACGCAATCGCGCCCGGCATCCACCAGCGCGCGTGCATAGGCACGGCCCGAATCGCGGATCGGATCGAGGCTGGCGGTGACGACGATGGTGGGGGGCGCGTTGTCGTGCCGGCCGAGGATCGGGAAGCCGCGCGGGTCGGTGCGGTCGGCGCCATAGGCGGCATCGAAGAAGGCCATGGTGTCAGCGGTGAGAAGGTATCCTTCCGAAAATGCCGCCATGCTGGCCGAGCCATTGGCATCGGCCACCAACGGGAAGATCGGCACTTGCAGCACCACCGGCACGGCCGCCGGGTTTGCGCCCAGAAGCTGGCTGACCACCACGGTGGCATTGCCGCCCGCGCTGTCACCGATAGTGATGATCCCGCTTGCGGTCAGGCCCAGTGCCTCGGGGCTGGAGGCGACCCAGCGCGTTGCCGCCTCGCAATCGAGGATCGCGGCGGGGAAGGGGGCCTCGGGCGCGCAGGCATAGTGGACCGCCACCAGCGGCAGATCGATCAGTGCGGCGATTTCGGTGCAAAGCGCGTGGTGGGTGTCCAAGTCCCCGATCACAAAGCCGCCGCCGTGGAAGAACATGATCACCGGCGAGGCCTCGGAACGGCTCTCACGTGCGTCATAGAGGCGCAGGGCAATGTCACCGTTGGGGCCGGGGCAGGTCAGATCGCGGATCACCGGCAGGGCGCGGGCAGGGCGATCGGCAATGCCATGCAGCTTCACATAGGAATCGCGCGCTTCGGCCAGCGTCATGTCGGCCATCTTCGGCCCGTTCACCTGTGCCATCATGTCGAGGAAGGCCTTCATGTCGGGGCGGATATAGGGCGCTTGCGTCATCGTGGTTCTCTCCCGTTGGTGGCCTTCGCGATAGGCGAGGGGCCCCCAACTTTCCAAGCGGATTTCCACTCGCTTGATGGCGGGCGGCGCGCTAGCCTTGGATCATATGGACAATCTGACACATAGCCTTGTCGGCGCGGTGCTGGGGCAGGCGGGGCTGAAGCGCACCACGGGGCTTGCCATGCCCGCCCTCATCATCGGCGCGAACCTGCCGGACGTGGACGCGGCGTGCTTTTTCTGGCTGGAGGGCACCGAGCATCTCGCCTTCCGCAGAGGCATCACCCACGGCCCGCCCGCGCTGGTGCTGCTGCCGCTGGTGCTGACGGGGATATTGTGGGCCTTCGACCGCTGGCAGACGAAGCGTGGCACGCGGCCCGAGGCGCGGCTGCCGGTGCACTTCGGCTGGCTCTATGCGATGGCGTTCATCGGCTGCCTCACCCACCCCTTCTTCGACTGGCTCAACGTCTACGGCATCCGGTTGCTGGAGCCGTTTTCAAGCGCGTGGTTCTACGGCGACACGCTGTTCATCATCGACCCGTGGCTGTGGGCGCTGCTGATCGCGAGCGTGTGGCTCTCGCGACGGCGGGAGAAGGCGGGGGCGGCGAAGTGGGCGCGGCCTGCGCAGGTGGGGATTGTGGCGGTGCTGGCCTATATCGGGGTCAATGCGGGGATTTCGTCGGCCGCATTTCTGAAGCAGGATCATTACGTTGAGGAGACGGTCATCGCTAGTCCTGTGCCTTTGGCTTTTTGGGACCGGCAGATGATAGTCGGTCAAGGCGGAACCTTCGCGATCGTCGACCCAGCCTTGGATTATGACGTTCCTAACACTGTCGATCAGTCTGAATTCATTGAAGCGGTCGGGGAGTGCCTGATGGAGCCGGTGATGGTCGGTGCCGAAGGCAATTCGCAAGCCGAGGCCTTCCTGTTCTGGTCGCGTGCGCCCTTTGCGGTGCGCGCGCCGGATGGCTCGGTGATCCTCTACGACGCCCGCTTCTACGATCCGCGCGCGCGGGACCGGTTCTCGGTCGCGCTGCCGGATGTGCGGTGCGAACCATTAGGCGAGGAACCGACCGCACCCTAGGCGCATTACCTCCCCACACCCGTTCGGGCTGAGCTTGTCGAAGCCCCGCTCTTCTTTTTGAGCCACGGGTGAAGAACAAGGACGGCCCTTCGACAAGCTCAGGGCGAACGGAGGTTATTCTTGAGTTCCCCCCAAATCATCTGGCTCCGCCGCGATCTGCGCTTGGCCGACAATCCCGCGCTTTACCACGCCGCCAAGGCCGGTCCGGTCATCGCGGTCTATGTGCTCGACGATGAGAGCCCCAAGCACCACGCCTATGGCGGCGCCTCGCGCTGGTGGCTGCATCATTCGCTGGCGAGCCTTGCGCAGAGCCTCGAAGCCAAGGGCAGCAAGCTGATCCTGCGGCGCGGTGAGGCGGTGGCGGAACTCACCAAGCTTGCGCAGGAAGTGGGCGCCGCCACCATCCACGCCAATTGCCATTACGAACCGTGGTGGCTCAATGCCGAGCGCAAGTTGGCGAAGCACCTCGACCTGCAATTGCACCACGGCAATTACCTCATGGTGCCCGGCAGCATCACCACCGGCACCGGCGGGCAATACAAGATTTACACGCCGTTCTCCCGCGCCGTCCGCGCCGAATTCCCCCCGCGCCCGGAACTGCCCGCGCCCGAAAAGCTGGAAGCCCCCGCCAGCTGGCCCGCCAGTGACGATCTTGCGTCTTGGAACCTGCTCCCGACGAAACCCGACTGGGCAGGCGGAATGCGCGAATTCTGGCAAGTGGGCGAGGACGCCGCCCAAGCGCGCCTCGCGGCTTGGGAGGCCGATGTCGATGACTATGACGACAAGCGCAATCTGCCGAGCGTGGACAAGGTCTCGCGCCTTTCGCCGCATCTGCACTTCGGGGAAATCTCACCCGTTCAAATCTGGCACGCGCTGAAGGACCACACCTCCAAGGGCTGGGAAACCTTCGAGGGCGAGCTGATCTGGCGCGACTATTCGCAGAACGCCATCCTGCAATTCCCCGCCTATGCGACGCAAAATTATCGTGAGGATTTTGACCGCTTCCCATGGCGCGATCCCGCCACCGATCCCGCCGCCGCGCGTGACCTGAAAGCATGGCAGCAGGGCCGCACCGGCTACCCGGTTGTCGATGCCGGGATGCGCCAGCTGTGGCAGACCGGGTGGATGCACAACCGCGTGCGGATGATCACCGCGAGCTTCCTCATCAAGCATCTGCTGATCGACTGGCGCGAGG
>JAGKSZ010000116.1 GCA_018991295.1 Porphyrobacter sp.
GCCGGGGCCGCCGGGGGGGGGGGGGGGGGGGGGGGGACGATGGGCGACTAGCCGGGACTGGACCTCCCGCTCGCCCCCCGCCCCCCCCAAACCCACCCCCCCAGGGCGCAGGCCCACCAATTGCTTGGCCTTGCTGCAAGAGCTGCCACTGACAGCATCACCGCCTGCACAGCCTTTGCCGCTGCCGCCGCGCTTGCCCCGCGCGATGCACTGATCGCCCATTCGCGCGCGCGAACCGCGCTGGAAGCCGGCCATCCTGCCGCCGATCTGTTCAAGGGCGCCGCCGCGCTGGCTCCGCAGGATGGCGGCATCATCCTCGGTCATGCCGCTGCCCTGTTCCACGAGGGGCGCACACACGAAGCCACCACCCACCTCACCGCGGTACTCACCGCCAATCCGTTGTGGCTGGAAGGCCACCGCAGCCTTGCCGCGCTCAGCGGCCAGATGGGCAGCGACCCGCTGGTGAGCACCCTTGCGGCCATTGCCCGCCACCCACGCTCGCCCGAGCTTCACCACCTTGCCATTTCCCTTGCGCTGCAGGCCCGCGATCTGCCGCGCGCCGAGGCCGCGCACCGGGCTGCTGCCGCAACGCTCGGCCAGCAGCCGTGGCTTGCCTTGCTGGCCGGACACATCGCCTCGGAAAGCGGCGCGCTGGAGACGGCAGATGCCCACTTTGCTGCCGCCGGGGTGCCTGCCGATCCGGGCGCGGCGTGGATGCACGCCCGCCACCTCATTCGCGCAGCCCGCCCCGATCCCGCCATCGCCCTGCTCGAACCGATGCTTGGCCAAGCGGGCGCGCACGCGCTGTGGCCCTATCTCTCGCTCGCCTGGCGTATGACGGATAATCCGCGCGCGCAGTGGCTGGAGGGCGATCCGCGCCTTGTCGGGGTCTATGATATCGGCCTCACTCCGGCTGAACTGGCGGCGCTGGCCGATCACCTGCGCACCCTGCATATTGCCAAGGCCGCCCCGCTGGACCAATCGGTGCGCGGCGGCACGCAAACCGACGGCAACCTGCTACTGCGCGCCGAAGTGCCGATCCGTGACCTGAAGGCCCGCCTGCTGGGGATTGTCGCGCAGCACATAACCCAGCTTCCTCCGCCAGATGACGGCCACCCCACCCTCCTTGCGCGCCGCACCCCGCAGCGCATCGCCGGATCGTGGTCGGTGCGGCTGGCGGATGCGGGCTTTCATACCGATCACGTCCACCCGCAGGGCTGGTTCAGTTCGGCGCTCTATCTGGCGCTGCCCGAAACCCTGGGGCGCGGTGAAGATGATGACGCCGGCTGGCTGAGCCTTGGCGAGGCGCGCGATCTGGTGCCAGGGCTCGCCCCCTACCGCACAATCGAACCGAAACCCGGTCGGCTCGTGCTGTTTCCCTCCACCATGTGGCATGGTACGCGCCCCTTTTCTGCGGGCGAGCGCCTGACCATCGCCTTCGACATCGCCCGCCCCCGACAGGATATTGCCCCATGAACCACACCGCCCAGCTTGCCTCCGCTCTCGATGAGGCGATCCGCTTGCGGCGGGCGGGCAATGCGGCGGGCGCGCTGGCTCTTGCCGAGGCCCATGCCGCTGCGACCGATGCAGGTGCGCCCTTCCTTGCAATCGCCGGGCTTGCCGCGCTCGAACTGGGCGATGGCGCACGCGCGCTGAGCCATCTCGAACCCCTCGCCCGGCTGCGCCCGCAGGATGCAGAAATCCGCGCCGATTACGCCAAGGCCTTGCTTGCGGCGGGCCGGGAAAATGATGCGCTGGCGCTGTCTGCCGGATCGCAAGACCCCGCGCCTGCCCGGATCGAGGCCTGGATCTGCCAGCAGCGCGGAGCACTGCGCGAGGCGATTGATGCCTATGCCCGCGTGCTGACCGCCGAACCGCAGGATGCTGCAAGCTGGAACAACCTTGGCAATATCCATGTCTCGCTCGGCCACGTCGATCCGGCGATCAGGGCCTTCGAACAGGCCATCACTTATATGCCGAACGAGCCGGGGATGTATCTCAATCTTGCCGATGTCCTGCGCCGCGCTGACATCGGCCATGCGCGTCTGAAGGTCGCGCGCGATGCCGCCGCGATCGCGCCCGATAACCGCGCCGTGCAGACCGAACTGGCCATGGCGCTGGCCCATAATGAAGAACTGGACGAAGCGATCGCGGTGCTGGAGGCGGCGGTGGCGAAATGGCCCGACTTTGGCGAATCCCACCTCGAACTCGGGCGGCTCTACGAAGCGACCAATCGGACCGAGGCGCTCGCCGCCTTCCTTGCCAGCCTTGATCCTGCCGCCTGCCCGCCCGAAGTCGCCTTCCTGCACGCCTGGCTGGCCCAGCGCGAGGGGCGGTTCGAGGATGCTGCGCGCCATGCCGAAGCCATCCCAGCCACGATCAACCCGATCCGGCGAGAGGCGCTGATCGGCAATATCGCCGAGCGCCTCGGCGATGCCCCGCGTGCCTTTGCAGCCTTTGCCGCCATGAACGCCGCTGCGATCGCCGACGCCCCGCCCCGCTCGGGCCCGAATTTCCGCGAGGCACTTGAAGCAGACCTTGCGCGCTGGACGCCCGAATGGGCCGCCAGCTGGACCCCGCCCGTCCCGGTCACTGATGGGACCCCGCGCGATCCGGTTTTTCTCGTCGGCTTCCCGCGTTCGGGCACGACACTGCTCGATACGATGCTGATGGGCCTTCCCGAGCTTTGCGTGCTGGAGGAGCGCCCGATGGTTGCCGAGGTTGCTCGGCTGGTCGGCAACGCGGACATCGCCGCCCTCGCCCCGGCGCAGATCGCAGGTTTGCGTGACGCCTATTTCAGCGTCGCCAGCAGCCATGGCTGGGACCGCAATCGCTGGCTGGTCGACAAGCACCCGCTCAACATGGCGCGCGTGCCGCTGATCCTGCGGCTGTTCCCCAAAGCGCGCTTCATCCTTGCAGAACGCCATCCCGCCGATGCCGTGCTGAGCTGCTTCATGGCGAACTTCACCCTGAACTATGCCATGCGCAGCTTCACCGAGCTTGATGAGGCCGCCCGCACCTATGACGCCGTCTTTCGTGCCTGGAATCGTGCGGCCGAGCTGTTTGCACCTGCTGCGCACACCGTGCGCTACGAAAGGCTGGTTGAAGACCCGCGCGGCGAATTGCAGCCGCTGGTGGAATGGCTGGATCTGGCCTGGGATGACCGCCTGCTTGCCCATGAAGAAACCGCTCGCACCCGCACCCGCGTGCGCACCGCCAGCTATGCGCAGATTGGCGAGAAGCTCTACACCCGCGCGCGTGGGCGCTGGCGGCGCTATGCTGATCAGCTTGCGCCGGTCATGCCGATCCTTGCCCCCTGGGCCGAACGCATGGGCTATGCCGACTGACCTTAAGCGAGGGTTTGCCAGCCTGTGTGCGCAGGCGTAATCAGAACGCCGGACGATCGGCCCGGACGGGCCCACGCGAGGGGAGTTGACCAAGATGATCCGTTTGATCGCCGCCGCAGGTGTGCTGGCTGCTCTCGCCGCAGCGCCCGCCGCTGCCGATGACAAGCCAGAAAGCGCGTACATCAAATCCTTGCGCGACTGTCAGACCAAGACCGATCCGGCCCAGCGCCTCGCCTGCTATGACAGCGCAGTCGCGGCCATGGTGGCCGCCAGCAACGAAGGCGAAGTGCGGGTCGTCGACCGTGAGGAAGTGCGCCAGACGCGGCGCAAGCTGTTCGGCTTTGCGCTCCCCGATCTCGGCATTTTCGGCAGCAAAGGCGACACGCCCGACGCCGAAGAAGAGGCGGAAATCACTACCCTCAAAACCACCATCACCGGTGTTCGGGCAGTGAATGGGAAGTATATCGTCATCACGGAAGAAGGCGCGCAATGGCAGATTGACGAAATGCCTGCACGGCTGATGAAGCCCAAGGTTGGCCAGCCGCTGGAAATCAAGGCCGGCGCGCTCGGCAGCTATTTCCTGCGCATCAACGGCCAGGGCGGGGTCAAGGGTCGGCGGGTGCAGTAAGGCGGGACAAGCAGGCGTGAAGACCCTTTTCGAACTCAACCCTGCGCTTGATCTGGTATCGGCTGGCGTGCGCTTTGCGGCAACGGGCCGCGTGCAGCTGCGTGATGTCCTGACACCGCAAAGCGCCGCCGAGCTCCAGATGGTGCTGGCACGCGGGACCGATTGGGGCGTCGCGGTGGGCGCAGGCGCGGCACGGCCAGAAAGCTTCAGCGGCCCCAAAACCCGCACGCAGCAGGGCCAGCAAGCCTTGCGCGATGCCGCACGCAATGCCGAACAGCATTCAGCCCGCGGCGAATATGGCTTCCGCTTCGCCCATTATCCGATCCTCGAAGCGATGCGCGAAGGTTGGGACCCGGATGGCCCGCACGAAGTGCTGCTGGAACACCTGAATGCCCCCGCCTTCCTCGACATGGTGCGTGCGGTGACGGGGATAGAAGCGCTGTGCAAAGCCGATGGGCAGGCAACCCTGTTCGCTCCCGGCCACTATCTTGGCCGCCATAATGACAGCCACGTGGCAGAAGGCTGGGAAGTTGCCTATGTGCTCAATCTCGCGCGGGACGACTGGCATCCCGATTGGGGCGGTCATCTGCTGTTCCTCGATGATGACGGCGATGTGATCGAGGGCTTTCGCCCGCGTTTCAACGCCTTGAACCTGTTTCGTGTGCCGCAACCGCATCTGGTCAGCTATGTGCCGCCCTTCGCGCCGATTGGAAGATTGGCGGTGACCGGCTGGCTACGCAACCAATGAGCGCCGCGGCCGCCGCACAGGCCGCCAGCCAGCTTGCATCGCAGGGGCGCGATGCTGAAGCAGCAGCGGCCTTTGAACGCGCTCTGGCGGATTTCCCGCAGGATGCGCGGCTGGCCAACAGCGCCGGGAATTTCCACTTCAAGGCCGGGCGGCTTGATCGTGCCCTCGCGCTGTTCGAACACGCGCTGGCACTTGCGCCCGATCTGATCGAGGCGGGGGTCAATGCCGCAATTACGCTTGGGCGGCTTGACCAGCCGGCACGCGCGGTCGCCCTGCTTGTCCCGTTGGAAGCTGCAGCAAGCAGCAATGCAGGCTATTGGCGGGTCCGGGCCGACAGTGAGCGAATGGCCCGCGATTACCGGCGTGCAGCCTCCAGCATCGCGCAAGCGGCTGCGCTTGATCCCAACGGGCCCCGGACGTCACGAAGCCGCGCCCGGCTTGCGCTGGAGCGCAGCGATCCCGAAGCGGTCCGCCTGATTGAAGCTGCGCTGACATTTAACCGCGGCGACCCGGCCCTCCTTTATGACTATGCGCAGGCGCTTGCTGTCGAAGGCCGGTTGAGTGAGGCGCTGGAATGCACCACCACCCTTGTCACCCATGTGCCGGGGTGGACCGATGGCCTGAAGCTCCACGCCGAACTGCGCTGGGCGGCAGGGGAGCGGGCCGGTTTTGCCGACCATTTTGAAGGCATCACCGCCATGGCAGGGGCAGGCCCGGCAGTGTGGCTCGCATGGTGCGACGTGCTCGACGGGGTTGATCGCCACGCGACAAGCGCCGCCGTGCTCGCCCGTGCCCGCGCGATCTGGCCGCATGATGAGGCTCTGGCACTGGCGCAGATCCTGGCGCTGGGCGAAGCGGGGCAGGCTGACGAAGCGCAAGACTTGCTCGACAGGTTTGCCGATCAGACCGGCCCCGACTGGCTGATTGCGCGCGGGCGCAATGCGCTGCGGCTGGGTGACCCGCTTCGCGCCGATGCGGCGCTTGCCGAGGCACGTTTGGCACGGCCGGGCGATGTTGCGGCGTGGGCCCTCACAGATCTGGCTTGGCGCATGGCAGGCGATCCGCGTCACGAGTGGTTGCACGGACAGCCGGGGCTGGTGCGGCAGATTGCCCTGCCCCTCGATCCTGCCGAACGTCAGGCAATCACGGAGCTGCTGATCAGGCTGCACACCCACACCGCCATGCCGATCGGACAATCGGTCAAGGATGGCAGCCAGACCAAAGGCGCCCTGTTCGCCCGTGCTGAAGCGGAGCTGGAGCGGCTGGAGGCAGCGCTGCTTGAGGCGATGGCAGAGTATCGCGCGGGCCTCCCATCCGCCGATCCCGCGCACCCCTTGCTGGCGCGCCGTGATGAGCCTTGGGCGATTTGCGGCAGCTGGTCGATCCTGCTCGATGGCGCAGGCCATCACGCGGCGCATATCCACCCGCGCGGGCTATTGTCATCAGCCTCGTACTGGCTCGTGCCCGACGAAGTCGATGCTGGCGATCAGGCAGGGTGGCTGGAGCTCGGCAATCCCCCACCCGGTCTGGCACCCGGTTTGGGTGCCCTTCACTCAGTAAGGCCCGAAGCGGGCACGCTGGTGCTGTTTCCCAGCACCCTGTTCCACGGCACCCGCCCGATCAGCTGCGAGCGGCGCATGACCGTGGCTTTCGACGTCACTGCCAGCGTCTGATCGCTCCCCACCGCAAAAGGAAAGGGGCGGCGGATCGCCTGATCCGCCGCCCCTTCCTGTTTGTCGTGTCCGATCAGGATCAGAACGTGAAGTTCACACCCACGAAGAAGTCGCGGCCGAGCACGTCGAAGAAGCTCGGCAGGGTGTTGCCCTGTTCAGCCGCGCTGCCGAGAACCGGCGGTGCCTTGTCGAACAGGTTGTTGACGCCAGCGTTGATCGACATGCGCTCGTTCACATCGAAGCCCAGCGCGAGGTCGAAGTAGTTCCACGCACCGAGCGAACGCAGCGGCAGGGCGTTGTTCGGGATACGGTCGTTGCCGCTGAAGGTGTTGTTCACACGGAAATCTTCCGTGGGACCTTCATAGCGCCAGCGAACCGAAGCCGTCAGCGGGCCCTGATCGTAGGTCACGCGGAAGTTGTGACGATAGTCAGGCAGGCCGTAGGTGCCTTCGACGATGTTCTCGCGCAGCGGCAGCAGGGCCACCGGGGTGTTGCGATACTCATTGAGCCAGGTCGCCAGGAACATGAACGACAGGTCGCCCTTGAACAGCGGAACCGAGTAATCGACCTGGAAGTCGATGCCCGACGTTGCCAGCTTGCCGACGTTGTCCTGAACCAGCGACGGGTTGAGACCGCCCGAGTTCAGACCCAGCGCACCGGTGCCAGCATTACGCTTCCCAACGAAGATCGCACAAGCCGGATCCTGAAGGTTCTGGATCGTGTTGAAGCACAGCGACAGAGCACTTCCCAGACCACCAAGACGCGTGTTGATCGTGTCATTGACGGTGATGTTGAAGTAGTCGATCGCGATGTTCAGACGCGGCACGAAGCCCGGCTGAATGACCACACCAGCGGTGTAGGTGTCGGAAGTTTCCTCACCCACGTCCGGGTTGCCGCCGAAGTCCGCCTGGATCTGCGTGTTGGGCTGCACCGCACGGGTGAAGACTGCCGCCGCGGGCACACCCGAAGCGATACAGAAGGCACGCAGAGCGTCGGTACGCTCGGCCACCGGACCGCGATCCGAGCACGGATCGGTCGCGGCGGGGAAGCCGGTCGAAGCACCGCCGAACAGATCCTGCACGTTGGGCGCACGCACCGCACGCGAATACATGCCGCGGAAACGGACGCCGCGCACCGGAGCGAATTCACCACCGACGTTGTAGGTCCAGGTCCCGCCAACGCGCGGAAGCGAGTAATCCGAATAACGGAACGCACCAGTGAATTCGAGAGCGTGGACAAAGCCTTCCTCGATCACCGGAACGCGGACTTCGCCGAACACTTCCTTGACGTTGTAGCCACCCTTGGTGGGGAGACCGGCGTTGAAGCCGAGCACGTCGCCCGAGGCAAGGAAGGTGTCAGGGATGAATTCCGAGCTCATCGAACGGTATTCACCGCCGAACGCGAAGCCGACATCATCAGCGCCCAGGCCCAGGTTGAACAGGGTCCCGCTGACAGTCGCCACCGCGTTCTTCATGTCCGAGGTGGTGATGTTGGTCGCCTGGATCGCCAGGTAACGCAGCGCCGCCGGGTCAGCAAGGCCGGTCCCGAAGACGTTGAGCGGCACACAGCCCGCGGCGCGCGCAGCCGCATCCACACAACGCTGCTGCGTCGTGCTGCCGGGCACGAGTTCGAGCGTCAGCGCGTTACGGAAACGGCTGGCCGAAATGTTGCCCTGCTGGATGTTGGTGTTGGTCGTGCGCGAGTACGAGTAGTACGCATCGAAGTTGATGTTGTCGGTGATCCCGCCGCGGACACCACCCAGCACGCGGAAGGCCTCACGGTTGAAGTCCGAGTTGCGCGAGCCGATGTCGAGGAAGCGGAAGTTGACCTGGGTCTGGCGGTACAGCGGGTTCCCGAGGGTCGGGCCAGCCGTGGTGCTGATCGGGTTCTGGTTCAGCAGTGCCCGGGTCTGATCGTTGAAGAACGGGCTGTTGACGAACAGCGGAACCGAAACGCCAGCCGGGGTCGGCGCCAGTTCGGTCGCAACATCGTTACGCACGAACGAGACTTCCGAATAGGCTTCGATGCCATCGGTGAACTCGTAGTGACCGTAAGCGCCGAGCAGGTAACGTTCCTGCGGAAGCTGCAGGTAGTTGTCGGGCGCGAAGTTATAGAGGTCGGCCGGGTCCTGGAAGAGACGCGAGCCACCGCCGGTCGGGTTGAAGATGTAAGTCGACTGACCGCCCGTCGGGCCGGCGTTAAAGGTACCGGTCGGCGTGGTTGCCGAACCCTGCGGCACGAAGCCAAGCTCACCACCACGGGCGATACAGGTGCCCACTGCGATACCGCTCGGGAACGGGGTGCCGATATCGCCACGACCGGTCGAACCGGGGACGATACAGCCGTCACCAGCCGCACGCTCGGAGAAGACGCGCGCATCCTGGAACACCGGCTTACGACGGGTGTAGTTGGCGAACATGGTGACCGCACCGCGGCCATCGTCAAACGCCGAACCGATGGCAGCGTTGAACTGGTAGCGCGCAGCATCGCCGCGGCCTGTCAGCGAGTAGCTGCCGCCGAGTTCAAGGCCTTCGATGTCACGCAGCTTGAAGTTGACGACGCCGGCAACCGCGTCCGAACCGTAAACGGCCGAAGCACCGCCGGTCGAAACTTCCACGCCGCCCAGCAGGAACTGCGGGATGGTGTTGAGGTCGACGATCTGGTTGGTATCGTAGAACATCCAGCGGCGGCCGTTGACCAGCACGAGGGTGCGGGTGGCGCCGAGGTTACGCAGGTTCAGCGTAACCGCGCCGTTGCCGGGGTTGTTCGAAAAGCCGGTGATGCCGGGAAGAACCTGCGGCAAGGTGTTCAGCACCTGCTCGACGTTGACGGCACCCGTCAGACGGAATTCTTCAGGCGAAACGACCGTGACCGGGCTCGTCGAGTTGAGGTCGGTGCGCTGAATGCGCGAACCGGTGACGACGATGGGTGCACTTTCATTGGTGACATTGCCCGAGCCCGACACGTCGTCGGCCTGGGCGAACGCCGGCGTAGCGAACATGGCGCCAGCCATGACCGTTCCGGCGAGCAGCGATGCTTTCTGGAAGCGTTGCATTTGCAGGTCCCCTTTCAGCACGCGAACGACATGTCCGCGTCTTCGGATGGTGCCGCTTAAGACAATCGCCTTCCGGCCTGCAATCGGCAGGTTGCAGAAACGTGACGCTTGAGTCAGTCCTGTTGCAGATCGGATACACTGCGGTTAACCCCGCGCGGAGCGAGAGCCGTGACATATCTGCAATGCTCTGAAGATATGTGCGGGAGGGCGGCCACTTGCAAATTTGGTGGCAGAGTGCCGTAAAGTGCAAGCTTGGGTGCCCGTGCGAGGAGATAGGTTATGACCATGGACTGCGAAAATCGCGCCGCTTCAAGACAACATCTTTGGCGGGCAGGCGGAGCAGCGGGTCTTGCACTCGCAGGGGCAGCAGCAGTTGTCGCACAAACAACGGGCTGGCCTGGCTCCGCCCGGCTGATCGAGGATTTGCGTGGCTGCCGTGCCATAGCCGCCGTCGATGCCCGTGCGGCGTGTTATGATTCGAACGTGGGCACCCTTGTCAGCGCAATCGAAGCGGGCGATGTGCGCCTTGTTGACCGTGAGGAAGTGCGCAAGACCCGCCGCCAACTCTTCGGCCTGCCCCTGCCCGAGACCGAACTGCTCAAGCCGGACGAAAAGGACAGGGCCGAGGAAGCCTCCGAACTGTTCGAGACCACCATTGCCAGCGGCCGTCAGACCGGCCCTTCCACCTGGCGCTTCACCACGGTCGAAGGCGCGGTTTGGGAAATCAACAGTCCCACGCGCAAGATCAAACCCATCGCGGAAGGCGACAAGGTCGGCTTCAAGAAAGCCTCACTTGGATATTACTTCATCCGCATCAACGGCGAGATCGGGGTCAAGGGTCGGCGCGTGATCTGACCGCCACCCCTTTTCTGAACACGCAAAAGGGCGCGGCCAGCGATGGCCGCGCCCTTTCCCGTTTCCGGCAATGCCGCCTTACAGCCCGCCCGGGCCGCAATCATTGGCAAGGTAATCCAGCATCTTGGTATAGAACTGCTGCTGGTGGCGATACATAAGCGTCACATAGAAGTGATCGGCGTCCTCCAGCGTGACAAACTCGCCGGTCTTGCCGAGGGATTCAAACTTCTTTTTATAATCGGCAAAGTGGTAATACAGCACGCGGCTATCGTCTTCCGGATGGACCATCAGCAGCGGGATGTTGACCTTGTCGACATTGGCGTAGGGGTTGAAACCCTTGGTCACGCCGCGCCCCTGGAACCATTCATCGATCGCCTTGGGCGTGCCGGGGGTGATGATATCGCGGTACCACACTTCCGGGCGCGACACCGCAGCACCGGCAATGGCGCACTGGTAGATATTGTCTTCGCGCGCAGCCGCCACAAGCGCCGCATAACCGCCAT
>JAGKSZ010000117.1 GCA_018991295.1 Porphyrobacter sp.
CCGCGCCCGCCCTCGCCCAGACGATCGTGGCCGAACCCGTGCTTTCCACCGCAACCAACACGCCTGACCTGCGCGATTGGTCACCGCCCACATCCGAACACGGCGTTGCCGTTCCGGGCGGCATCGTCTGGGTCGGGGTGCATGGCACGATCGGCCAGGGCGCAACCCCGGTTATCCTGATCCATGGCGGCCCCGGCGGCACGCATACCGGCTTTGGCGAGATGCTCAGCCTTGCTGATGAACGTCCGGTCATCATCTATGACCAGCTTGACAGCGGGCTGTCCGACCGGCCGGAAGACCCGGCCAATTGGCGGGTCGAACGCTTCGTGGCCGAGATTGAGGCGATCCGCGAGGAACTGGGCGTGGAACGCTGGCACGTGATCGGGCACAGCTGGGGCTCGGCGCTGGCACTGGAATATGCGGCGGCCCACCCGCAGCGCACCGCATCGACCGTGCTGGCGGGCACCTTCCTTTCAACCGCACAATGGATTGCCGGCACCAACCTGCTGATTGACGAACTTCCACGCGAAACCGCCGCCGCGATCCGCGCCTGCGAAGGATCAAACCCGCCAAGCCCGGCGGTGTGCGATGCCGCCACCAGCGCCTTTTACGCCGCCTATAACGGCCGCCCCGATCGCCCCGCCCCCTCGCCTGCGATGCGCTCCTACCAGTCGCGCTACAATGGCAAGGGCTTCAACGCGAAGGTCTACAACGCGATGTGGGGCCCGAGCGAGTTCCGCGCCACCGGCACGCTGGCACGCTATGATGCCACCGGGCTGCTGTCGCGCGTTAACGGCAGCCGGGTGCTGTTCGTGATCGGCCAGTATGATGAAGCGCGGCTCGACACGGTCAAGGCCTATGCCGCCCGCACCCGCGGGCCCGAACTGGCGGGGGGGCCGGGCGGCAGCCACGGCCTCATGTCCGAACGCCCCGCCGTTGCCGAAGCGATCTTCCGCGACTGGATGGCGCGCATCGATGGCCGGGGGCGCACTGGCCCATGATCATTGCTGTCGATGGCCCCACAGCCAGCGGCAAGGGGACGATTGCCAGAGCTCTGGCCGCGCGTTTCGGCCTGCCGCATCTCGATACCGGGCTGCTTTACCGCGCCGTGGGACGGCAGGTGCAGCTTGACGGCGGCAATCCCGATGATCCCGGTGCAGCCCTTGCCGCCTGCGATTTTCCGAGCAGCCTGCTCGATGAGGAAATCCTGCGCTCAGAGGAAGTTGGCGGCTTTGCCAGCCGGGTTTCCGTGCATCCGGCGGTGCGCCGCGCGCTCTATGAACGCCAGCGCGCCTTTGCCACGCAGACAGGTGGCGCGGTGCTGGACGGGCGCGATATCGGCACAGTGATCGCGCCGGAGGCCGAGGTAAAGCTGTTCGTCACAGCCAGTGTTCCAGAGCGTGCGCGCCGTCGCTGGCTGGAGATGACGGGACGCGGGATCGATGTCGCCCTTGCGGAGATCGAACGCGATATCGCCGCGCGCGATGCCCGCGACATGGGCCGCAAGGATGCCCCGCTCATCGCTGCGCCCGATGCCGTGCTGCTCGACAACACCCACTTGGGCCGCGACGAAGCGATAGCCGCGGCGATTGCGGCGGTACGCGCGCGGGCCGACCTGGGATAAAAGCGTTTTCCTACTCGCCGTCCGGGCGCGATGATGCGCGCATGACGACCTTGCCTCGCCCCTCCTTCCAGACGCCCGTTCAAGACGCGATCATGGAAGGCACGTTTTTGACTTCTGGACAGTGTCTCATGTGTCTCCAACACAGGCGCGAGCGCGGCGGCTGAGGGGCGAATTTCCTTGCCTTTTGCGCATTCCTCGCCTAGGCGCGCGGCCGTTCTCACCAATCATCACTGGTTGCACGGAACCCGCTCGCCAGCATGGGGCTGCGCGCGGAAGTCTGCCTCTTGCCCCGCCAGCCCCGGCAATGGTGCCTGGGAAGCGGTGAAAGACCCCGGAAAAACCGGTGGCCGGTAGCACAACGAAACAGGACGTTACGTCACTATGGCAACGCAAATGCCCACTCGCGCCGATTTCGAGGCGCTTCTCAACGAACAGCTCGGCGGCGCCGGCGAAGATGGCTTTGAAGGCCGCGTCGTCAAGGGCACCGTCACCGCGATCGAAAACGGCTTTGCCGTGATCGACGTCGGCCTCAAGAGCGAAGGCCGCATCTCCCTCAAGGAATTCTCGCGCGGCGAAGACGACCACGGCCTGACCGTCGGCGGCGAAGTCGAAGTCTTCGTTGACCGCGTCGAAAACGCCGATGGCGAAGCCATGCTCTCGCGTGATCGCGCCCGCCGCGAAGCCGCTTGGGACAAGCTGGAAAGCGAATTTGGCGAAGGCAAGCGCGTCGAAGGCCGCATCTTCGGCCGCGTCAAGGGCGGCTTCACCGTCGACCTCGATGGCGCCGTGGCGTTCCTCCCCGGCAGCCAGGTCGACATCCGCCCCGTGCGCGATGTCACCCCGCTGATGGACGTGCCGCAGCCCTTCCAGATCCTCAAGATGGATCGTCGCCGCGGCAACATCGTGGTCTCGCGCCGCGCTGTCCTCGAAGAAACCCGCGCCGAACAGCGCAGCGAACTCATCAATGACCTGGTCGAAGGCCAGATCATCGACGGCGTCGTGAAGAACATCACCGATTACGGTGCCTTCGTGGATCTCGGCGGCATCGACGGCCTGCTGCATGTCACCGACATGAGCTACAAGCGCGTCAACCACCCGAGCGAAGTGATCGCCATCGGTGACACCGTGACCGTGCAGATTGTGCGCATCAATGCCGAAACGCAGCGCATCAGCCTCGGCATGAAGCAGCTCGAAAGCGATCCGTGGGATGGCGTTGCCGCCAAGTACCCGGTTGGCATGAAGCTGACGGGTCAGGTGACCAACATCACCGAATACGGCGCCTTCGTGGAACTGGAAGCGGGCATCGAAGGCCTCGTCCACGTCAGCGAAATGAGCTGGACCAAGAAGAACGTCCACCCGGGCAAGATCGTCTCGACCTCGCAGGAAGTCGACGTGATGGTGCTCGAAGTCGACAGCGACAAGCGCCGCATCAGCCTCGGCCTCAAGCAGGCCCAGCGCAATCCGTGGGACGAGTTCGCCGAGAAGCACCCGGTTGGCAGCGTCGTCGAAGGCGAAGTCAAGAACGCGACCGAATTCGGCCTGTTCGTGGGCCTCGACGGCGATGTGGACGGCATGGTGCACATGTCGGACATCGCCTGGGGCATCTCGGGCGAAGACGCGCTGGCGCTTCACCGCAAGGGCGAGATGGTCAAGGCCGTCGTGCTCGATGTGGATGTCGAAAAGGAGCGCATCAGCCTCGGCATGAAGCAGCTCGAAAAGGGCGCGCCTTCGGCTGAAGCGGCGACCAGCGGTTCGAGCCTGCGCAAGAACCAGACCGTCACCGTCACCGTGCTCGAAGTGCGCGACGGCGGCCTTGAAGTGCAGGTTGGCGAAGACGGTGCAACCGGCTTCATCAAGCGTTCGGACCTCGGCCGCGACCGTGACGAACAGCGCCCTGACCGCTTCCAGGTCGGCAGCAAGGTCGATGCGATGGTGATCGGCTTCGACCGTTCGAAGAAGCCCAACTTCTCGATCAAGGCGCGTCAGATCGCCGAAGAAAAGGAAGCCGTTGCACAGTTCGGTTCGTCGGATTCGGG
>JAGKSZ010000118.1 GCA_018991295.1 Porphyrobacter sp.
ACCATCGCGGTGGTCTGGAGCGCCTCGATCTCGACCTCTTCATAGCGGCGCGGCTCGACATGCTGGACGCACAATACGCCCACCGCACGTTCGCGGTAGACGATCGGGACACCGGCAAAGGAATGGAATTTTTCCTCGCCCGTTTCGGGGCGATACTGGAAATCAGGGTGGGCCTTGGCCTCGGCCAGATTCAGCGTTTCAACCTTCTGGGCAATCGCGCCGGTCAGCCCTTCGCCAATCGCCATACGGGTGACGTGCACCGCGCTTTGATTGAGGCCGCGGGTGGCGAAGAGTTCCAGCATCCCTTCGCGCAACAGGTAGATCGAGCAGACCTCGCTCGACAGGCATTCCCCGATGATCTCGACCACCTGATCGAGCTTGGCCTGCGCGTGCATACGCGAGGCCATGACCTCGGTCAGGCGGGTGAGGATCTGGCGGGCGGCGGCGGCGGCGGTCATAGCTGATCGGGTGTATTCGACCCGCGCAGCAAATGCAAAAGGGGCATTTGACCGATGGCGCCGCGCGCCCCGGTTCAGGCGTCAGGCGCCGGAGATTTCTTCCTTAAGTCGCAGCTTCTGCTTCTTCAGGGACTGGATGGTTGCGGTGTCAGGCACAGGCCGGGCCATTTCCTCGCGCAGGCGGGCTTCAAGTCCGGCGTGCTTGGTCTGGAGGGCATTGATGTGGGAAGACACTGCGGTCGATGCCATAAGGCGTTCTCCTGTCAAAGCGGGGGGATGCCCCCGGGCAGGCGACTCGGCGCAAGATGCGGCCGGGCCGCAGGTTCGAAAGAACCACAGCCAGGCTGGCATGAAAAGGCCTGATGCATCGTAAACCGATTGACCCGCACCCGCCCCGCGACGAACCGCGCCGGGCCAGATCACTTTTTCGACCCACCGGGGCCGGAAAGTGCTCAAGGCTGCACAAAATCGCTCCGATGCGGCGGGAAATCTGCGCAGCGCCTCTACCCAAATCGGGCGGGAACGCGTAGCGGGGGCCACGCATTGGGGGCGCGCAGGGCGCATAAAGGGTTGAAGGCGGGACATGACCGAGCAGGAGCTCAGGAAAAATCTCGAATTGCTCAAGACCGAGCACCGCGATCTTGACGCCGCGATTGCCGCCCTGACCGAAGCGGCGCGGGGCAGCGCGTCGGCCGATATGCTCCAGATTGCGCGGCTGAAGAAGCGCAAGCTGCGCCTCAAGGATCAGATCGCGATCATCGAAGACACGCTGCTGCCCGATATCATCGCATAAAGCGGTTTCCCGCCCTGTCTGCCCCGCGCAGCGAAAGGCGGCTGGTTTGGGGGGAAAATGTCGGCCCGGCCAGCCCCGGCTCAGGCCCGTGCCAGATTCCCCGCAGACCCCCCGCAGACCCCCTCCAGACCCCTTTCAGACCCCCGCCAGCCCTGCCGCCAGAGCGTGTTTCACGTGAAACAGGCTGGAAAATCGTGGTTAGCGGGTCGTTCATTTTTGTATCCGGGCGGGACGCAGAGCAAAAATTGCTTGGAAAGTAACCATGACCATATGGCCGCACGCCGCGCCAGGGCGTAGTCTGCTGCCCCATGGCCCGCACCACCAATCTTTCGCGCCCGATCATCGAGGCGCTTTACACCGAAGCGCTCGTCCTGGCCGATGAAGTGCGCGCGGTGTTCGCCGCCGGAGTGCGCGAGCCGATCGCCGGGGAAGACGCCTTCGTGCGCCTTGCGCTTTCAACCGAAGGGCTGAAGACCACCACGCGGATGATGCACGTGCTGGCGTGGCTGCTTAACCAACGCGCTCTTTTTTCAGGGGAATTGAGCGAAATGCAGGTGCGCCGCCACGGCGGCCTGCCGCCCGATCGCAGCGCCGATCCTGCGCAACTGGCGCTGCTCGAACCGGAAACCCGCGAACTGATTGCCGATACCGAAAGGCTCCACCAGCGCATCGCCCGGCTCGACGAGACATGGCGCCAGAACTGCGAAATGGCCTCGCCGGTGCAGGCGTTTCAGGACCGGCTCGGGCGC
Source organism: Porphyrobacter sp. (assembly GCA_018991295.1). Lineage (GTDB taxonomy): Bacteria > Pseudomonadota > Alphaproteobacteria > Sphingomonadales > Sphingomonadaceae > Erythrobacter. Next base: position 2,001 of record JAGKSZ010000118.1, read on the forward strand.
GAACTGGGCCGGCTGGGCTAGAGGTCAGGCAGCCGACAGCGCCTTGCGCCATGCCGCCAACCGCGCATCCCTGACGTCAGGCTCCATCGCCGGTTCAAAGGTCGCCAGCCGTCCGCGCATCGCCTGACAAGCACTTGCAAGATCAGGATAAATTCCCACCCCGCTCGCCGCCAGCATCGCTGCGCCCAGCGCGGTCGTCTCGACAGAACCGGGCCGCTCCACCGGCAGGCCAAGCATATCGGCCAGATCCTGCGCCATCCAGTCATTGGCCGACATTCCGCCATCGATCCGCAAGCTCTGCCAGGGCGCACCATCGGCGGTGAAGGCCGCGGCAAGATCGTGGGTCTGGTGCGCCATCGCCTCCAGCGCCGCACGGGCCAGCTGGGCCTTGCCGCTGGCAAAGCTTAGCCCTGCGATGACCCCGCGTGCCTCGGCCTCCCAGTGGGGGGCGCCAAGGCCCGAGAGGGCAGGCACGATCACCACCCCGCCGCTGTCCGGGATCGAGCGGGCGAGCGCCTCGGTCTGGCTCGCCACCTCGACGATGCCGAGCGAATCCCTGAGCCACTGCACCAGACTGCCTGCAACAAACACTGAACCTTCAATGGCATAGGTCCGCGCGCCATCAATTTGCGTGAGCACCGTGCCGAGCAGGCGATTGGTCGAACGCGGGATGCGGCTGCCCTGACAGGTCAGAACGAAGGCCCCGGTGCCATAGGTCGCCTTGGTCTGGCCCGGCGCAAGGCAGGCCTGCCCGATGGTCGCAGCCTGCTGATCGCCCGCAAGGCCGGTGATCGGAATGGCGCGGCCAAACAGGTCGGCTGCGGTCATGGCGAGCGGTCCGGAACAATCGACCACGCCGGGCAGGCTCGCGCGCGGGACGCCCAGCAGATCGCACAGCCCTTCATCGAACTGCGCATCTTCCAGCCCCATCAGCAGCGTGCGGCTGGCGTTCGATGCATCGGTGATATGCGCTGCCCCGCCGGTGAGCTTGTAGACCAGCCAGCTCTCGACCGTCCCGAAGGCCAGCGTCCCCTGATCCGCCGCTGCGCGCACCTCGGGCACATTGTCGAGCATCCAGCGCATCTTGGTGCCCGAGAAATAGGGGTCGAGCAGCAGTCCGGTGCGCTCCTGCACGCCCGCCTCATGGCCCGCATCGCGCAAGGCCGCGCAGAACGGTTCGGTGCGACGGTCCTGCCAGACGATGGCGTTGGTGAGCGGCTCTGCGGTGGCGCGGTCCCACGCCACCACGGTCTCGCGCTGGTTGGTGATGCCGATGGCCGCAATGCTCGCCGCCCCGCCCGCCTTGGGCACGACCTCCAGCGCGCAGGCCAGAGTTTTCTCCCAGATCTCGCGCGGATCATGCTCGACCCAGCCGGATTGCGGGTAATGCTGAGTGATCGGCGCCTGTGCGGAGGCAACCAGCACACCGTCGGAAGCAAACAGCATCGCGCGGGTGGAGGTGGTGCCTTCATCGAGCACCAAGATATAATCAGCCATCGGGTATCCCTCTCTCCGGCGTGACATCTGCCATGACGCTCGCCATATGCAAGCCCATGGTGACGATCCCTCCCCAACCCTGGCCCACCGGCCTTGCCGAAGAAGTCGAGCCGCTGGTCCGCCGCGTGCTGGCGCCCAACCCCTCGCCCTATACCTTCACCGGCACCCAGACCTATGTCGTGGGAATGGCCGATGGGCCGGACTGCGCGGTGATCGACCCCGGCCCGGACGAGGCCGACCATATCGCCGCGATCCTGCAAGCCGTTGGGACACGCAAGATCCTTGCGATCATGTGCACCCACACGCACCGCGACCATTCGCCGGCCGCCGCGCCTCTGGCGGCTGAGACCGGCGCGCCCATCGTCGGCTGCGCGCCGCTGATGCTGCAAGTGGCAGGCCCCCGCTCGGACGAGGCCTTCGACCCGACCTATGCGCCGGACCGTGTGCTGGCCGATGGCGAAGGGATGCGCGGCACCGGCTGGACGCTCACAGCCGTTGCCACGCCCGGGCACACCTCAAACCACCTGTGCTTCGCGCTGGAAGAAAGCGGCGCGCTGTTTACCGGCGATCATGTGATGGGCTGGTCCACCAGCGTCGTCATTCCGCCCGATGGCGACATGGGCGATTACATGGCGAGCCTTGAAAAGCTGATGGCGCGCGATGACCGGGTCTATCACTCGGCCCATGGCGAGGCGATCACCAAGCCCCGCCAGTTGGTGCGCGGCATGATCGGCCACCGCCGCCAGCGCGAAAACCAGATCCTGCGCCTGCTGGGCGAGGCGGCACGGCCTGTCAGCGGCTTCATCCCCGATATGTACAAGGGCCTCGACCCCCGCCTTGTGGGCGCTGCGGAGATGAGCGTGACCGCGCACCTCATCGATCTGGAAAAGCGCGCTCTGGCGGTGCGTGATGGCGAGGTCTGGCGCACCGCTTAATCGCGCGGCTTGCGCGGCCCGCCGATCCGTGTTTCAACCCGATCCGGGGGCGATCGGAAGGGGGATCACTGGTGGCCACAGCAGCAATGCCGCGCACTGCGCCTGCAGGCGATACACGCTTTTTCCTGATCATGGCGCTGGTCATGTGCACCGCGACCTTTTCGGGCTTTTTGCTCAATGTGGTCACAGGCCGGTCAAGCTTCAGTGAACCGCTGCAGGTCCACGTTCACGGCATCATCTTCATGGCTTGGCTCGGCTTCTATCTCGCCCAGCACGCCACCGCTGCCAGCGGCAAATTTGCGCTCCACCGAAAGCTGGGACGGCTGGCCTATCTCTTCATTCCGGCGATGATGGTTGCGGGCACCGTTGTCATGGTGATGAGCGCCCGGGCGCGGGGCGGGCCGTTCTTCTTTGCCATCAATGAATTCCTGATCAGCAACGTGATGATGCTGTTCACCTTCGGCGGGCTCGCCCTGTGGGCCTTGAAGGTGCAGCGTCACACGGGTTGGCACCGCCGGCTGATGTTGATCGCCATGAGCGTGCTGACCGGCCCCGGCCTCGGCCGGTTGATCCCGGCGCCGCTGTTGATCCCCTATGCGTGGCAGGCATCCATCGCGGTGACATGGATCCTCCCGCTTGTCGCGATCTATGCCGACTGGCGGCGCGACGGGCGGGTGCACCCGGCCTATTGGTGGGGCCTTGGCATCTATGTCGGGATGTTCGCGCTTTCGATGGTGATCGCCTATTCGCCGCTGGGCTATGCCATCACCGAGTGGGTGATTGCCGGAACGCCGGGGGCCGAACGACCAATGCACGCCTTCCTGCCGCCCGGCTTTGGGATGTAAGCGCTTTTCGCTCGAAAATCGCTGCGGTGCGCCTATATCCCGGCGGCCTGATCAACTGCGGGATTGCCCCATGAGCCTTGTCACCAAAGTCCCCACCGGCGCCGACCTGCTTGCCGAGATCGACCGTCTCCGCAAGGAGAAGAACGCGGTCATCCTCGCGCATTATTACCAGACGCCCGACATTCAGGACATTGCCGACTTCGTGGGCGATTCCCTTGAACTCTCGCGCAAGGCGGCGGCCACGGATGCGGATGTGATCGCCTTTTGCGGGGTCAAGTTCATGGCCGACACCGCCAAGATCCTCAGCCCCCACAAGACCGTGATCCTGCCCGACATGGACGCAGGGTGCAGTCTTGAAGACAGCTGCCCGCCCGAGAAATTCCGCGCCTTCCGCGAAGCCCACCCCGATCACATCGCGCTGACCTACATCAATTGTTCGACCGAGGTGAAAGCCCTGTCGGACGTGATCGTGACGAGTTCCAGCGCGGAGACGATCCTTGCGCAGATCCCGCCCGAACAGAAGATCATCTTCGGCCCCGACCGGCACCTTGGCGGATACCTGTCGCGCAAGTTCAACCGCGAAATGCTGCTGTGGCCGGGCGTGTGCATCGTCCACGAGGCGTTCAGCGAGACGGAACTGCTCAAGCTGAAGGAAAAGCACCCCGGCGCGCCCATCGCCGCGCACCCGGAATGCCCGCCGACGATCATCGACCACGCCGATTACGTCGGATCGACCAGCGGCATCCTCAAGTTCGCGCAGGAGTTCGAAGGCGACACGCTGATCGTGGCGACCGAACCTCACATCATACACCAGATGGAAAAGGCGCTTCCGAACAAGACCTTCATCGGCGCACCGGGCGCGGACGGCAATTGTTCGTGCAACATCTGCCCCTACATGGCGCTGAACACGATGGAGAAGCTCTATGTGGCGCTGCGGGACCTCTCGCCCCAGATCGAGATCGAGGAAGGCATCCGCCTGAAGGCCAAGCGCAGCCTCGACCGGATGCTCGATATGGCGAGCGGGACTGTCGGGATGGGGGACTTGGGCAAGGTGCAGTTCAGCGGGGATTGAGGCCCTTTTCGTCACCCCAGCGAAAGCTGGGGCCTAGGGCGGCCGTGTGCTAAGCTTCTGAAATGGAGCGCGGTGGCTACGTCTATATCATGACCAACAGGCGCTACGGCGTGCTCTACACCGGCATCACCAGCGACCTTGCCGCCCGCGTGATGCAGCATCGCGAGGGCAAGGGCGGTGCGTTCACGTCCAAATACAAGTGCACCCGCCTCGTTTACATTGAGCACTATCCGACCATCACGGACGCCATCGCCCGCGAGAAGGCGATCAAGGCGTGGCGGCGGATGTGGAAGATCGAGGCGATCGAAAAGCAGAACCTGTCCTGGGATGATCTCTTCCTCACGATTTGCGCCTAGCCGCCCTAGGCCCCAGCTTTCGCTGGGGTGACGAGGTCAGGCACGCGCCCGCGACACCGCCAGCGCCGCTCCCACCAGCACCATCCCCACAATATCCATCCCCGACAAAACCTCGCCAAACGCCAGCCAGCCATAGATCGAAGCCACGGCAGGTTGAGTCAGCAGGGCAAGGCCGACGATCAGCGGCGGGAAATACCTCAGGGCGAACACCATCAGCCCCTGCCCGACCAGCTGG
>JAGKSZ010000011.1 GCA_018991295.1 Porphyrobacter sp.
GGTTGCGCCGCTGGCCGCCGGCGACACGCCGATTGCCGAAGAACAGCTCGAAGACCTCGGCTGGAACGATATGGGCGATTCGGAACTGCCGGGCAGCGGCGGGGCCGACATCGTGCCGATCCACGCCGATATCGCCGCCGATGGCCTTGCCGCCGATCACAGCCCGATCGTGCGCCGCCAGCAGCGCCGCCCGGAAGAACGCGTCCTTGCCGATGCCGTGATGACCGGCCCGGAAGATTGTGACGCCGAATTTGACGAAGACGCCTTCGGGGATGAAGGCTTCGACGCCGAAGAATACGCCGAGAACGCGTACGCCGAGGACGATTACGCCGAGGACGATTACGCCGAGGAAGAAGGCGATGTGGCGATCTATTCGCCGCTGACCCCGCCTGCGCCTGTCGCTGCCCCGGCTCCGGCCCCGGCTCCGGCCCCGGTCCACGCCGTGCGCAGCCCCGCCAAGCCGCGCGCCGCCGCCGTGCAAAGCGCCCGCCGCGCCGCCTTTACCCTGCGGCTCGATGCCGACCGCCATCTCAAACTGCGCCTTGCCGCGACCATGCAGGGCGTCAGCGCCCAGGCACTCGTGACCGAGGCTTTGGACCGCCTGCTCGCCGAGTATGACGAGCTCGATGTCATCGCCAACCATCTCAAGCGCCACTGAGCGCCCATTGTAACGCACACACGTGAACCAACAGGATCTACGGGGGACTTTGACCATGGACCGCAGCAATATGAACACGCCGCGCCTCGCACTCGCCGTGACCACCGCGATCGCGGGCCTTGCGCTCGGCGGCTGCATGGCGTCGGCCGCGCCGCGCGCCGATGTGTCGTTCGGCAGCGCCCAGACCGCGCTGGCCAAGGGGCAGGTGGACAAGGCCATCCAGCACGCCGAAGCCGCCGTGCTGGCCGAACCGCGCAACCCCGCCTTCCGCGCCCTGCTGGGGGCGGCCTATCTCGAAGCGGGCCGGTTCCAATCGGCTGCGACCAGTTTTGGCGATGCGCTCGACCTTGGTGACAGCAACCCGCGCACCGTGCTCAGCTTCGCGCTGGCCAAGATCGCCAGCGGCGAAGGCCGGGCGGCAGCGGCCGTGCTCGATGAATATTCGGGCACCCTTGATGTGGCCGATCTTGGCCTTGCGCTGGCGCTGGCCGGACAGCCGGAACGCGGCGTCCACGTGCTGGTCAACGGCGTTCGTAGCGCCGAGGAAGCCACCCCCAAGCTGCGCCAGAACCTTGCCTATGCCTATGCGCTGGCAGGCAACTGGCGCGCAGCGCGGGTGATGGCAGCCGAAGACGTGCCCGCCGACAAGCTTGATGCGCGCCTTGCCCAGTGGGCAGCGATGACCGCGCCGGAAATGGCTGAAGCGCGCATTGCCAGCCTGCTCAATGTCACCCCGCGCGCCGACAGCGGCCAGCCGCAGCGCCTTGCGCTTGGCAATTTCCCCGCATCCGACGTGATGGTGGCCGAAGCCGCCGCACAAGGCGATGCCGAGGCCGAACTCGCCGCCGCAGCGCCGGTCGAAGTGGCAAAGCCTGTCGCCTCGCCTGCCTTTGCCGCCGCCTTTGCGCAGCCCGCTGCCCCCGCGCCGGAGCCTGCCATCCAGACCCTTGCCGCCCCGTCGCAGGGCATCCGCTATGTCTCCAGCCCGGTGGTGCAGCAGCTTCCCGCGACTTCGGGCGCACGCCGCACTGCCGCCGCCGCACCCGCTGCGCCGCGGGTGGCACAGGCCTCGCCCCAGCGCCGCATGGCTGCCACTGCCGAGCCGGCCCCGGTCCAGCAGGGCCCCGCCACGCATCTGGTGCAGCTTGGCTCCTATAACAGCAAGATCGAGGCGACCCGTGGCTGGAGCGCGCTTCAGGCCAAGTTCCCGCAATTAAAGGGCCGTCAGCCGGTCATCACCGAAGCGGTGGTCGGCGGTCGCACCTTCTGGCGCGTTGCCGCCGATGGCTTCACCTCGCAAAGCGCCAAGTCGATGTGCGGCACGGTGAAGTCGGCCGGTCGCGGCTGCTTTGCCTATGCCGCCAATCTGCCCCCGGCAGGCGCAGTAAAGCGCGATGTGCAGGTCGCTTCGCGCACGCGTTAGTTTGTGCGCTACCGCTGCGCTGCTTGAGCGCGGATTTGCGCGCTACCGCTGCGCTGCTTGAGCGCGGATTTGCGCGCTACCGCTGCGCTACATTAGCGCGGGTAACAAAATCGCATTCTGCCGCGCCAAGGCGCGGGATTGAGCAAACCTTGCCCCCGGACAGCACCCCCCGCTGTCCGGGGGTTTTTCTCAGGGGCAGGCGCGCAGATTGGGGGGTGCGCGCAGGGCTTTCCTACAACCGGGCAGGCGCGATAGGCTCTGATGGCTCGCGAAATTGGCGATTTTGGCGCGAAGCTGCCGTGAAACATCGCCGGGCACGCAGAAAATGGCGGAATTCTGCGGGAAAAGCCGCTGCAACCCAACAGCGCGCAGCCGGTTTCAGGGGCGCGCAGACCCCTTGCAGACCCCGCCTCGACCCCTTCTCGACCCCTCCAGACCCCTGTCAGGGGCGTGTTTCACGGGCCCAGACATGGGTTTGGGCGGGGCCCGATTTGTAGGATCGCCCGGCTAGAGCGCGATTCGCACCCCGCCCTTCCACAGCCCCAGCACGCGCCCCTGCGTGCCCTGCCGGTCGAAGGGGGTGTTGTCAGCGGTCGCCTCCATCTTGCGGCGGTCGATGATCCACGGGGCGTGCGGATCGATCAGGGCCAGATCGGCCTCCAACCCAGCCTCCAGCGCGCCTGCCGGAACGCCGAGCAGGCGGGCGGGATTGGCGGCGAGCAGGGCAAAAGCACGCGGCAGATCAATCACATCGTCGCGCACCAGCCCCAGCGTCATGGCGAGCAGGGTCTCGGCACCCGCCATGCCGGGCAGGGCATCGGCAAAGGGCAGGCGCTTGTCCTCGGGGCCCCGCGGATCATGGCCGCTGGCGATCACATCGACCGTGCCATCGGCGATCGCGGCGAGCGCCGCCTGCCGGTCCGCCTCGCAGCGCAAGGGCGGCGAAAGGCGCATGAAGGTGCGGAAATCGGCGGTGGCAAGGTCTGACAGCAGGAAATGCGCAGGCGTAATCCCACAGGTCACCGCCAGCCCCCGGGCCTTGGCGGCGCGCACCAGATCGAAGCCCCTTGCGGTCGTCACTTGCCGGATATGCAGCCGCGCCCCCGCCAGCTCGGCCAGCGCAATATCGCGGGCGATGGCCAGCGCCTCCGCCTCGGCCGGCGCGGCAGGCAGTCCCAGCCGGGTGGCGATCTCTCCGGCGGTAGCGGCCGCCTCTGAGGCAAGGCCAGCATCCTCGGCATGGGTGACGACGACAAGGCCCAACATCGCGGCATATTGCAGCAGGCGCAGCATCACCCCGCTATCGCCAATCCAGCGCCGCCCGGTGGCGACCGCCTTTGCGCCCGCATCCTGCATCAGCGCCAGTTCGGCCAGTTCGCGCCCCTCAAGCCCGCGTGTCGCAGCAGCCAGCGGATGGACCCACAGATCGGGCTTCCCGCTCTTGGCGATGAAGCCCACCCGGCTCGGCAGATCGAGCGGCGGGGACTGATCGGGCATCAGGCCTGCGCGGGTGATCCCGCCAAAGTGGAAGGCGGGCTTGTCGATGGCAAAGACGCCCAGATCGACCAGCCCCGGCGCCAGCAACCGCCCCTGCGCATCATGGATGGCATCGCCCTCGGCAGGCCCAACATCCGGGCCCGCAGCAAGGATCACACCCTGAGCGCAGCGCAGCGCCCCGTGGGTAACGCCCGCAGGCGTGACCACCTTGGCATTGGTGATGGTGAGCGGCTGCATCTGTTTCATGCCCAGCCCTCCTGCCCACGCGCCTTGCGGGTCAGCACATCAAGGCACGCCATGCGGATCGCCACGCCCATCTCCACCTGCCGGGTGATGAGCGAACGTCCGCCCAGATCGGCCACCTCGCTGTCAATCTCCACCCCCCGGTTCATAGGGCCGGGGTGCATCACCAGCGCATCGGGCCGGGCCAGCGCGAGGCGTTTGGTGGTGAGGCCATAAAGATGGCGATATTCGCGCGGGGAGGGGATGAACTGCCCGCTCATCCGTTCCGATTGCAGGCGCAGCATCATCACCACATCCGCGCCTTCCAGCGCATCATCGAAGCGGTGGAACACCTCCACCCCCATCGCCTCGATGCCCGAAGGCATCAGCGCAGGCGGGGCACAGACGCGCACCCTTGCGCCCAAGGCGGTGAGGCACAGGATGTTCGACCGGGCGACCCGGCTGTGGAGGATATCGCCGCAAATCACGACGTTGAGGCCGGTGAAATCCTCTGCCCCCTCGCCCCGCTCGGCCAGCGCATGGCGAAGCGTGAGCGCATCGAGCAGCGCCTGTGTAGGGTGTTCATGGCTGCCGTCGCCCGCGTTCAGCACCGGACAATCGACCTTGTCCGCGATCAGCCCGGTCGCGCCTGATGATCCGTGCCGGATCACGATCGCATCGGCCCGCATCGCATTCAGCGTGATCGCTGTGTCGATCAGCGTTTCGCCCTTCTTCACGCTGGAAGTCGCCGCGTGCATGTTGACCACATCGGCCCCTAGCCGCTTGCCCGCGATTTCGAAAGACAACAGCGTGCGGGTGGAATTTTCGAAGAAGGCGTTGATGATCGTGAGCCCGCCAAGCAGATCGGTGTGCTTGGCGCTCTGCCGGTTCAGCGCCACCCACTGGTGCGCCTGATCGAGCAGATAAAGAATCTCGTGCCGGGCAAGCTTGCCGATGCCGGTCAGATCACGATGCGGAAAGGCGAGCCGTCCGGGCGGAAAGCGGCCCGCAGGGGCGGTAAGATCGGTGATGGCCATTAAAGCAATGCGCTTAGTCGAACCGCATCCGCCGCTCAACCCTCACCCGTAAGCTTTCCGATAGAACTTGGCTGGCAAAGACCCTACATCGGCCCCAGCAACGCATAAGGGACAGGCAATGAACTTCGTCGGCAAGGTTTGGAAGGTCCTCGTGGGGATCAAGGACGGGCTTGTGCTGCTGTTCATGCTGCTGTTCTTCATCGGCCTGTTCGGCGTGCTGTCTGCCCGCCCCAATCCCGGACAGGTGCGCGACGGGGCCTTGCTGATCGACCTTTCGGGCGTGATCGTCGAGGAAAAGAGCGCGGTTGATCCGATTGCCGCGCTGCTGTCGCGGCAGGCGCCGGTGGGCGAAACCCGCGCCCGCGATGTGGTGCGCGCGCTCGATGCTGCGGCCCGCGATGACCGCATCAGGGCGGTGGTGCTCGACATGTCGGCCTTCATGGGCGGCGGGCAGGTGCACCTCAAGGAAATCGGCGCAGGCATGGACCGGGTGCGCAAGGCGAAAAAGCCGGTGCTGACCTTTGCGCTCGGCTATGCCGATGATCACATGGCGCTGGCCGCCCATGCCAGCGAAGTGTGGCTCGATCCGCAGGGGGTGGCGGTGATCGCCGGGCCGGGAGGCAGCAATCTGTATTATGCCGGCCTGCTGGAAAAGCTCAGCATCAATGCGCGGGTGTACCGCGTGGGCACCTTCAAGGCGGCGGTGGAGCCCTATTCGCGCACGGCCATGTCGGATGAAGCGCGGGCCAATATCGGCGGGCTCTACGGGGCGCTGTGGGAAGAATACAAGGCCGGCATCGCCCGCGCCCGGCCCAAGCTGGCGCTGGCACGGGTGACAAGCGATCCGGTGGCGTGGATCGAAAGTTCAGGCGGAGACATGGCCAAGGCGGCGATCGATGCCGGGATGGTCGACAAGCTGGGCGACCGGGCGCAGTTCGGTGCGCGGGTGGCCGAGGTGGCGGGCAAGGACCCGTGGAGCAACCTGCCGGGCAGTTTCGCATCGAGCGATCTCACCGCCTATCTTGCCGATGTCGGCCAGATGAAAAAGGGCAAGGCCATTGGCGTTGTCACCATCGCGGGCGAAATCGTCGATGGCGAGGCAGGGCCGGGCGTGGCCGGATCGACGCGCATTGCAGGCCTGCTCGATGAAGCGCTCGATGATGATCTGGCGGCGCTGGTGGTGCGGGTGGATTCGCCGGGCGGTTCGGTGACCGGATCGGAGGAAATCCGCCGGGCGGTGCAGCGTTTCCGCGACCGGGGCATCCCGGTGGCGGTGTCCTTTGCCAATGTCGCGGCAAGCGGCGGCTACTGGGTGTCGATGGCGGGCGAGCGGATCTTTGCCGAGCCTGAAACAATCACCGGATCGATCGGCGTCTTCGCGGTCGTGCCGACCTTCGAGAACACCGCCGCCAAGTTCGGCGTGACCTCCGATGGCTATCGCACCACCGAGCTTTCCGGCCAGCCGGACATTATCGGCGGATTTTCTCCGGCGATGGACTCGCTCCTCCAGACCTCGATCGGGGGGACCTATCAGGATTTCCTCAAGCTGGTTTCGGCAGCGCGCAAGATGCCGGTCGATCGGGTTGATGCGATTGCGCAGGGGCAGGTGTGGGACGGCGGCACCGCGCGACAGAACGGGCTGGTCGATCAGTTCGGCGGGCTTGCCGATGCGCTGGAATGGGCGGCCGGCAAGGCGGGCGCGCAAAAGGGCGAATGGCACCCGGTCTATCTTGGCGAAAAGGATGCGCGCTATGATTCGCTGATCCGCCAGCTGGTTGCAGGCGAGGCGGCCAGCGCGAGCGCCCCGCGCACCGGGGATCTGTTTGCCATGACAGCGCTGCGGTCCGAGGCGCTCGGCAGCCGCATTGCCCGCGATGCCCAGCGGCTGCTGGGCACGCGCGGGGTGCAGGCCTATTGCCTCGCCTGTCCGACCACCGCCGGGCCCGTATCGTCGCAGCCCCCGCGCACGGGGGCCGAGGCGCCCACAGGGGTGCTGGCGATGCTCGCATGGCTGGCGGGCCGCTAAATCGAACCTGCGTGTTCGCAGGCGCTTGCCAAGCGCCGATGGCCTTAGTAAAGGCGCCCCCCTGTCCGGGCCACAGGGCCACAGGGCCATCGGGACGGGCGCGTAGCTCAGCGGTAGAGCACACCCTTCACACGGGTGGGGTCGCAGGTTCAATCCCTGCCGCGCCCACCAT
>JAGKSZ010000119.1 GCA_018991295.1 Porphyrobacter sp.
AGAGCCGTCCACACAGGGGTCGATTTCAGAATGTCGGCTTTTGGGCTGAAGAAGGGGTTAAGCGGACAGCAGATCACAGCGCCGGGTTGGCATAGAAATGCCACGTGAAGATCGCCATCGCGCCCCGCTGCGGCGACCAGCTTTCGGCCAAGGCGCGCGTGGCTTTCTCCGCCGGGCGCTCGTCCAGCCCCAAAAGCCGCTTTACCCCCTCCTGCACCGCAAGGTCGCCTGCGGGCCAGATATCGGGGCGGCCTTCGGCAAACAGCAGGTAGATCTCCGCCGACCAGCGGCCGATCCCCTTGATGCGGGTGAGGAGCGCGATCGCTTCCTCGTCATCGGCTGGCAGGCCCTCGAAATCGAGTTCCCCTGCCTCCACCAATTCGCACAGGGAGCGGGCATAGCCCTGCTTCTGGCGCGACAGGCCGCAGGCGCGCAAGGAATCGAAATCGCGGGCCAGCAGGCATCTGGGCGTGAAATCCGGCCCCAGTTCCGCCTCCAGCTTCCTCCACATCGAAGCGGCGGCCGCGACCGAGACCTGCTGGCCCACGATGGTGCGCAGCATGGTGACAAAGCCCCGGTCGCGCAGGCGCGGTTCGGGGTAGCCGATACGGGCAAGTTCCACCGCAAGGCGCGGCTCGCGCGCGGCGACGGCATCGAGGTCTTCACGCAATTTTTCAGCCGACAGACCCACTCGCACTTTCCTTAACTTGCCTTGCGCCTGAGAGTATCTTAGCAGCCAAGCCGCACTCTCACAGCGCAAAACCTTGCGCTCAACCTGCAAGAAGGAACACCCATCCATGCCCAGACTGGTCGTCACCAACCGCGAAGGCGCCACCAGCGAGATCGAGGTCAGCGATGGCCTGACCGTGATGGAAGCGATCCGCGACAATGGCTTTGACGAATTGCTGGCGCTGTGCGGCGGGTGCTGTTCGTGCGCGACCTGCCATGTCCATGTCGATCCGGCCTTTGCCGACAAGCTCCCCAAGATGAGCGAGGACGAGGATGATCTGCTGGAATCCTCCGATCACCGCGGCCCCACCAGCCGCCTGTCGTGCCAGATTGCGCTGACCGGCGATCTGGACGGGCTGCACGTCACGATTGCTCCGGAAGATTGATCGGGTGGGGCGGGGCGGTGGACGCTGACCTCGCCCGGTTCCTGCGTGACGAACTGGGCCATGCGCCCGAAGGCTCCGGCGCGGGGCCATGGGCTGTGCGTGGGCCGGTGTGGCTGTGGCAGGGCGCAGATGGCGCGCCTGCCAAGGGCTCGTGGTATTTCCTCACCATCGATGGCGAGACAGCGGGCGCGATCCGCGCTGCTGCGGTGAATGCGGCGGCCTGGGGCTCGGTCTATGTCGAGGTCACGATCGGCGCGACGACATGGCGGACCTCGCTGTTCCCCTCCAAGGCGCATGGCGGCTGGCTGCTGCCGCTCAAGGCGGCGGTGCGCAAGGCCGAGAAGATTGTCGATGGCAGCGTGGTGGAGGCGGCGTTGTCGCTGACCTGATCTGTGCCTTCATCATTGCGGCCCGGCGTCCGAGCGCCTAACTCTGCCCCCATGAACATCACCCGGCCCTTTGGCGATACGCTCGCCCTGATCGGCAATACCCCGCTTGTGCGCCTTGCCGGCCCTTCCGAGGCGGCAGGCTGCGACATTTACGGCAAGTGCGAATTCGCCAACCCCGGCTCCTCGGTAAAAGACCGCGCAGCCTTGTGGATCATCCGCGATGCCGAGGCCAATGGCGATTTGCAGCCGGGCGGCACGGTGGTTGAAGGCACGGCGGGCAATACCGGGATCGGCATTGCGCTGGTCGCCAATGCGCGGGGCTACAAGACGATCATCGTCATGCCCGACAACCAGTCCAAGGAGAAGATGGACACCCTGCGCGCTTTGGGCGCGGAGCTGGTGCTGGTGCCGCCGACCAAGTTTGCAGATGCCGGCCACTTCGTCCACACCTCGCGCCGGATCGCGGCCGAAACGCCGGGCGCGGTGTGGGCCAACCAGTTCGACAACATCGCCAACCGCCGCGCCCATATCGAAGGCACCGCGCCTGAAATCTGGGAGCAGCTGGCGGGCCGCGTCGATGGCTTTACCTGCGCAGCGGGCACGGGCGGGACGATTGCGGGCGTGGGGCTTGGTTTGAAGGCCTTCGATGAGAACATCCGCATCGCCCTGACCGACCCGCACGGGGCGGCGCTGTATAACTACTACGCTCACGGCGAATTGAAGGCCGAAGGGTCTTCGGTGGCCGAAGGGATCGGGCAGGGCCGCATCACCGCCAATCTCGAAGGCGCGGTGATCGATACCCAGTACCGCATCAGCGACGAGGAGGGCCTTGAATGGGTCGCCCGTCTGCTGCGCGAGGAAGGGCTGTGCCTTGGCCTGTCATCGGGCATCAACGTTGCGGGCGCGGTGGCGCTGGGCCGCGAACTGGTGGCCGAGGGGCGGCCCAATCCGCAGGTGGTGACAATCCTGTGCGACACCGGCTTTCGCTATCTCTCCACGCTCTACAACCCCGAATGGCTCAGCGCGAAAGGCCTGCCGGTGTTCGACTGGCTCCAGCCGGGAGCGGCCGCATGAGCGGGCTGTCCTGGCGCGAGCGGATGCGGCGCATGAACCAGCGCAGCCTGTTCCGCCCGGCTATCGTGCCCGAAGGCGAGGGCGCCGATCAGCACGGCGATGCGCCCATGCCCGTCACCGCCCGGGCCGAAGCGATGCAGCGCCTTCAGGTCGGCGTGTTCGGGATCGGGGCGATGGTGCTGCTGGTGGGCCTCGCCAGCATCATCGGCGGGCAGGCCGACCGCAATGACAGGCTGGCGGTGCCTGAGGCTGCCCCCACAACCGAGCCGAGCGCAGTGCCTGCACAGGCCAATCCGCTGGCCGATGCGGGCGTCGTGCCCGATATCGCCGCCCAGCCGAGCCCCTCGCCATCGGTCAAGCCGCTCGATCTGCCCCCGCCGGGCCAGCAAGGCGCGCCGGGCAATGCCGCGCCGTCGCAATAGGGCACTATTCGCGGCGGCAGTGCTGGCGGTGCTGGCAGCCGGGTGCGAGCTTGCGCCGACGGGGGCAGCGGCTCCGGACAGCGCGCCCGCACGCGCGCGGCTGGGGCTGATGACCAGCCTGCCGCTCTACTGGCCGCTTGGCGCAGGGGTGGCGGACATCGCCGCTGCAAGCGCACCCCTGCCATGGCAGCGCAGCGCGCTGGAGCAGGTCTATGCGATCGAACCTCTCGACACGCTCAGCCCGATCCCCGGCCTCACCCCCGATGCCCCTGAAACCGATCCGCTGGCAGGCCTCACCCGGATCGCGGTGATCCAGCCGCGCGGGCTTTCGCCGGCGGATAATGTCGCGCTGGATGATTGGGTGCGTGCTGGCGGCCGGCTGCTGATGGTGCTCGATCCCTTGCTGACCGGCGAATATGATCTGCCGCTGGGCGATCCGCGCCGCCCCACCGATACCGCGCTGATCCCGCCCGTGGTGGCGCGTTGGGGGTTGGCGGTCAGCCACAGCGTCGCCACGGATGAAGCCGCAAATTACGGCAGCGCCAGTCTGCCGGGCGGGATCGGCCTGCCGCTGGCCCATCCCGGCCGCATCGCAATCCTGCCCGAAGGCGCAGGGCAATGCGCGCTGGCAGAGGGGAGCGCCGTGATGGCGACCTGCCGGATCGGCAAGGGCACCGTCACGCTGATCGCCGATGCCGCGCTTTTCGAACATCCCGAAGCCGCAGGCGAGGGCGGGGCAGCCCTGCGCCGCCTTGTTCAGACCGTGCTGCAATGACCGGATCGGGGAAATTGCGGGACAGGCCGCCCGGAGTCGCTGGCAGGCCGGGGAAATGGCGGGATGTGCCCGATTTGTTCCACGAAAATCAGGGGTTTGGCGGGGAACAGGCGCTGTAAATTCACCTAGGGAATTCTCACAAATCCACAGCATTTCAATAAAATACCAAGTTTTCCCGTAAAATCCCCGAAAAATCCCTTCCATCCCCGCGCCTTCCCCGATATGACCGGGGTCCATCAGACATGCCTGTATGTCTTGCGTCCGATCTGTGGGGGTCGGCGCACCGGCGGCGCTTGCGCGCTTGCCGGGGCGCACAAGGCATGTCCGGGGGAATTCGAGCGCGTCATTGCGCAAGGCCGGTCCGAAGGGCGTCCTTGCGGGGGATAGAGGGGATCGCAGGCACGTGTCTGCTTTTGGAGGATATAACGGCCAAGCTTTCTCGCCCGCGGGCGAGAAGGGCCGGTTTGTGCTCCCGCCCGCTTTCCGCAAGGCCGTGAAGGAAAGCTCGGGCGGCAACCGCACGCTATGCCTTGCCGCGCATGACCGCTTTGATTGCCTGATCGGCTTCGGCCTGTCGCGCACCGCAAAGCTCGATGCCCAGCTTGACCGCGAGGAAGAGCGCGCCATCCGCCTCGGCATCCATGATTTCGACCGCGAAGTGCGCGCCGCCCAGCTGTTCGGTTTTGAACAGCTGCCCTTCGATGACAGCGGCCGCTTTGTCATGCCCGAACACCTCAAGGAACTCGGCAAGGTCGAAGGCGGGCTCTATTTTCAGGCGGCAGGCGATCTCTTCTTCGTCTGGGCGCCGGAAGAACTCGCCAAGATGGGCCCCGAATGGAAAAGCGCGCAGGCGGCCTGCGAAAAGCTGATCGCGGGCGCAAAGAAGGGGGCGGCGTGATGACGCATGATGCCCCGCATATCCCCGTGCTGCTCGATGAAGTGGTCGCCGCCCTTGGCGCGCGCCCCGGCATGACGATTGTCGATGCGACCTTTGGTGCAGGCGGTTACACCACCGCGCTGCTGGAAGCAGGCGCAAGCGTCCACGCCTTTGACCGCGATCCCGATGCGGTCGCCGCCGGGCAGGCGCTGGTCGCCCGCTACGAAGGGCGCCTTGCGCTGCACCCGGCGCGCTTTTCCGCCATGCGCGAGGAACTGGCGGCCATCGGCGTTGCCCATGTCGATGCGGTGGTCATGGATATCGGCGTGTCCTCGATGCAGCTTGATCAGGGCGAGCGCGGGTTTGCCTTCATGCATGATGGCCCGCTCGATATGCGCATGAGCCAGCAGGGCGAAAGTGCCGCCGATTTCCTCAACACCGCTGACGAACAAGCCATTGCCGACGTGCTGTATAATTACGGCGAAGAACGCCAGTCGCGGCGCGTCGCCCGTGCCATCGTTGCCGCGCGCCCGCTGACCACCACCGGGGAACTCGCCCGCGTGGTGCGCCGCGCGCTGGGCTACAAGCCGCATGACAAGAAGGACCCGGCGACCCGCACCTTTCAGGCCGTGCGCATCCATGTGAACGATGAGCTGGGCGAGCTGGAAGCCGGGCTTGCCGCCGCCGAGGCACTGCTGAGCGAGGGCGGCATCCTTGCCGTGGTCAGCTTCCACAGCCTTGAGGATCGCATCGTCAAGCAGTTCTTCAAGGCCGCTTCGGGCGCGGGCCGTGCTGTCTCGCGCCACCTGCCCGGGGAAATCCCGGGGCCGCCGCCCACCTTCGTGCAGGTTTCCAAGGCTATTCGTCCCTCAGAGGCCGAGATCGCCCGTAACCCGCGCGCCCGTTCGTCCACCCTGCGTCATGCCATCCGCACTGATGCGCCGCCGAGGAGTCTCGCTGCATGATGACCAGCCAACAGGCCCGTTCGCTCGGCTGGGCTGCCGTGCTTGGCGCGTGCTTTGCTGCGGTGGTGGTGCTGAGCTTCAAGGTGCACGCCGTGAAAAGCGAAGTGCTGCTCGCCGAACGCCAGCTGATCGCGCTTCAGCGCGAAACGCTGCTGCTGGAAACCGAATTCCAGACCCGCGCCAGCCAGCGCCAGCTGGCCGAATGGAACACGGTGGAATTCGGGTATCAGGCCCCGCGTGCCGGACAGTTCCTTGATGGCGAACGCCAGCTGGCCAGCCTTGGCGAAGTGCGCGGCCCCGATGCGCCTTCCCCGATCCGCCTTGCCAGCGCCGATGCTGCCGATGCAGCCGCTGTCACAGGCGATGCGCCGATGCGCTCGCCGGTGTCGGGGGCCAAGGTGACACTCGCCTCGGCCGGAGCCGATCAGGGCGCAGGCGCCGTATTTGCCGACGCCTTCGGGGACTTCCTGATCGAGGCATCCCCGATCCGCCCGGCGCGGGCCGAAACGCCTGCGCGCGCTGGCAAGGCCGCCGCCATGCAGGGAACCGGCGAATGAACGCGCTGGCAGCCCGCATGGCTGCCCCGCTGACCTTTCATGCCGCGACCCCCGTTATCCCCGCCGGGCGCCTGCCGGGCGCCGGGATGCGCGCACAGCTGCTGTGGCTGGCGCGGGTGCGGGTGCTGTGGCTCTTGGCAGGCTTTGCGCTGGTTGCGCTGGTTGCCTTGCTGCGGATCGCCACCCTGGGGTTCGCCGGGCAGGCGCCGACGCGCACCAGCCTTCAAGAGGCGCTGCTGCCCCCGCGCGGCGAGATTACGGATCGCAATGGTGCCCCGCTGGCGCGGGCCTTCCCGGCCTATGCCCTGTGGTTTGATCCCAAGGCGATGGGCGATAATGGCAGCCCGCTGGTGCGCAGCCCGGCCGAGGTTGCCCGCGCGCTCAAGGAGATTTTCCCCGATATTGACGAGGCGCGCATGACCCGCCGCCTGGCTTCGGGCAAGGCGGGCTATCTGCGCCGCCGGATCCTGCCCGAAGAGGCCAACCGGGTTTTCGGCCTTGGCGAAATCGCGCTGGAAATCCCGCGTGAGACCGATCGCTACTATCCCCAAGGCACGCTGGCCGCGCATGTGCTGGGCTATGTGGTTGAAGATGAAGGCGGCAAGATCGGCATGGAGCAGGTGCTCGACAAGCGCCTCAGCCACGCCGATCAGCGCACCCAGCCGGTGGCGCTGTCGATTGATCTGCGCGTGCAGGGCGCGCTGGAGGACGAACTGCGCAAGGGGATGCTGGCCACCAATGCGCTGGGCGCGGCGGGCATCGTGCTGGATGTGGAAACGGGCGAAGTTATGGCGCTGGCCAGCCTGCCCGAATTCGATCCCAACACCGCAGGCGCGGCAGGGGCGGTCAATGTCTTCAACCGCGCCACCAACGGCGTTTACGAACTGGGCTCCACCTTCAAGCCGCTGACCGTGGCGGCCGCCATCGATGCAGGCGTGGTGCGCGATCTGGGGCGGCAGTGGAATGCCGCGCCGGTGCCGGTCGGCAGCCGCACCATCAAGGATTCGCACGCCATGGGCGCCAGCCTCAACGTGCCGCAGGCGCTGGTCCATTCCTCCAACACCGTGACCGCGCGGGTTGCCGATGAACTGGGCCCGGAACGGATGCGCCGCGCCATGATTGATCTGGGCATGGACCGCCGCCCCTTCATCGAACTGCCCGCCAAGGGCAAGCCGATCTGGCCGCAGGGCAACTGGAGCCGCGTCACCAACATGACGGTGGGTTTCGGCCATGGCCTCGCCGTCACGCCGCTGCACCTTGCCTCGGCCTATGCGGCGATGGTTAATGGCGGGATCTGGCGTCCGGCCACGCTGATGAAGCTGGCGCCTGCCGATGTGCCGCAGGGTCGGCGGGTGTTCAAGGAATCCACCTCCTCGCGGATGCGCCAGCTTTTGCGGATGATCTCGCTCTATGGCACCGGCAGGAGCGCGGATGCGCCCGGATACCGGGTGGGCGGCAAGACGGGCTCTGCCGAAAAGGCAGGCGCGGGCGGATATAACAAGACCGCGCTGGTATCCTCGTTCGCCGCCGCCTTCCCGATGGATGCGCCGCGTTATGTGGTGGTGGTGGTGGTCGATGAGCCCAAGGGCACGATTGCCAGCTCGTTCCAGCGCACCGCCGCCTTCACCTCGGCGCCGATCGTCGGCAAGCTGGTGCCGCGCATCGGGCCGATGCTGGGCGTCCAGCCCGATGACAGCCGCGATGTCGATATCTCGGACCTGCGCTATCTGGTGGGGGGCGACAAGTGAGGCTGGGCGATCTGCTGCAAGCGGCGGGCATGGCAGGCGCAAGCGAGGCAGCCGTCACCGGCTTTGCCATCGATCACCGCAAGGTCGCCCCGGGCACGATCTTCGGCGCCTTTCAGGGCGCCAGCGTCAATGGTGAGGACTTCATCCCCGCCGCCATTCGCGCCGGTGCCATCGCCATCGTGGCGCGGCCCGAGGCGAAAGTGGATGGCGCGCTGCACATCGCCGATGCCAACCCGCGCCGCGCCTTTGCGCACCTTGCCGCCGGGTTCTTCGCGCCATACCCGCACACCATCGTTGCGGTGACAGGCACCAACGGCAAGACTTCCACCGTCGAAATGACCCGCCAGATCTGGCGCATGGCGGGCGAACGTGCGGCGAGCATCGGGACGCTGGGTGTGACCACCCCCGATGGTTCTGTCTCGACCGGCCTCACCACCCCCGACATCGTCACCTTCCTTGCCAATATGGCAGGCCTTGCCCGCGAAGGCGTGAGCCACGTCGCCTACGAAGCCTCCAGCCATGGCCTCGACCAGTATCGGGGCGAGGGGCCTGCCGTTTCGGCCAGCGCCTTCACCAATTTCAGCCGCGATCACCTCGACTATCACGGCACGATGGAGGCCTATTTCGCGGCCAAGATGCGGCTGTTCACCCAAGTGGTCGCCCCCGGCAGCCCGGCGGTGATCCATGATAGCGGCGAAGGGTCGGAATGGACGGCGCAGGCGGTTGCCACCGCCGAGGCACGCAGCCTCAAGGTGCTGACGGTGGGCGAAGGCGGCCGCTTCCTCAAGCTGATTGCCCGTGAACCCGGCCAGTTGGGGCAGCTTCTTCACATCGAACATGAAGGCGCGGTGCGCAAGGTCAACCTGCCGCTGATCGGGGCCTATCAGGCCGCCAATGCGCTGGTCGCAGCAGGGCTGGCGATGGCGACGGGGGTTCCGGCATCGGCTACCTTCGATGCGCTCACCCGCCTCCAGCCGGTGCGCGGGCGGCTGGAGCGCGCCGCGATCAATGCGGCCGGCGCGCCTGCCTATGTCGATTATGCCCACACCCCCGATGCGCTGGAGGCCGCCATCGCCGCGCTGCGCCCCCATGTTGCCCCCGGCGGCAAGCTGATCGTGGTGTTCGGCGCAGGCGGGGACCGCGACGTGGGCAAGCGCCCTCAGATGGGCGAAGTCGCCGCGCGCGCTGCCGATATCGCCATTGTCACCGACGATAACCCCCGCAGCGAAGATCCGGCCGCCATCCGCGCTGCGATCATGGCGGGCGCAGGCCAGAACACCCGCGAAATCGGGGACCGCCGCGCCGCCATTGCTGCCGCAATTGGGGAAGCCGGAGCGCAGGACATTGTGCTCATCGCAGGCAAGGGCCACGAACAGGGTCAGATAATCGGGTCTGGAGAAAACATGCGGATCGAAGCTTTCGACGATGTCGAAGTCGCGCGCGAATGTGCCGGGGGCCAGGGAATGGGAACGCGCTGATGAACATGCCGCTTGCCCATCCGATGCTGCACCAGTGGCCGGTCACGCCCCGCGATGGGCTGCCGATGGCGCTGTGGAGCGCGGCCGAAATCGCTGCGGCGTGCGGCGGGATTGCCAGCGCCGATTTTCAGGCCAGCGGGGTCGAAATGGATTCGCGCGATGTGAAATCGGGCGATGTTTTCATCGCCTTGCGCGGTGAAGCGATGGATGGCCACAGGTTCATCCCCCAAGCCTTTGAAAACGGCGCAATCGCCGCGATTGTCGATCGTCCGGTCGATTATCCTCACGTGCTGGTGAAGGACACGACCGCTGCTCTGCACGCGCTGGCCCATGCAGCGCGTGACCGGGCCGTAGAGGCGGTGCGGATCGGCGTGACGGGATCGGTCGGCAAGACCGGCATGAAAGAGGCGATCTTCGCCTGTCTTGATCGTGCCAGCCGGGGCGCAGCGCACCGCAGCGTGCGCAGCTACAACAACCATGTCGGCG
>JAGKSZ010000120.1 GCA_018991295.1 Porphyrobacter sp.
CCGGCCCGCTGCGTTCGTGGCGCTCGATATCTTCAGGCGGCAGCGGCAGCGGCGTGCCTGCCAGCGCGGCGGCCAGCCGGTCACGGTCAAGCGCGCCTTCCCACCGCGCCACGATTATCGTCGCCACCGCATTGCCGATGAAATTGGTGAGCGCGCGGCATTCGGACATGAAGCGATCAATCCCGAGGATCAGCGCCATCCCCGCCACCGGCACGCCGGGCACCACCGAAAGCGTGGCGGCAAGGATCACGAAGCCCGATCCCGTTACGCCCGCTGCGCCCTTGGAACTGATCATCGCGACCAGCACCAGCGTCAGCTGTTCCGCGATCGAAAGCTCCACCCCCACGGCCTGCGCGATGAACAGCGCGGCCAGTGTCATGTAGATATTGGTGCCATCAAGGTTGAAGGAATAGCCCGTCGGCACGACCAGCCCGACCACCGCCTTGCGGCAGCCTGCGGCCTCCATCTTCTCCATCAGGCTCGGCAGCGCGGCCTCTGATGAGGAGGTGCCCAGCACCAGCAGCAGTTCCTCGCGCAGGTAGCGGATCAGCGCGAAGATCGAAAAGCCGCCCGCCCAGCCGACCAGCCCCAGCACCACCAGCACGAACAGGAGCGAGGTGAGGTAGAAGGTCGCCACCAACGCGGCGAGGTTGGCAAGGCTGCCGATGCCGAATTCCCCGATGGTGAAGGCCATTGCCCCGAAGGCGCCGATAGGCGCCAGCTTCATCAGCATGTGCACCAGCTTGAACACCACCTGCCCGAACGAGGCGAGGACATCGGTGACAAGATCGCTCGCCGGGCGGGTCGCGGCGATGGCAACGCCTGCAAGAATCGCGACCAGCAGCACCTGCAGGATCTGGCCGTCCGTCACCGCGCTGAACAGCGTGTCGGGGATGATGCCAAGAAGGAAACCGGTGATGGTCGTCGCCTCGGCCTTGTCGGCATAATCCGCGACCGCAGCAGTATCGAGCGTGGCCGGATCGATGTTCAGCCCCTCGCCCGGGCGCACCACATTGGCCACCACCAGCCCGATAATCAGCGCCAGCGTCGAGAAGGTGAGGAAATAGGCGAAGGCCTTGCCGGCCACGCTGCCAACCGCCTTCAGATCGCGCATCCCGGCAATCCCGGTGGCAACCGTCACGAAGATCACCGGCGCGATGATCATCTTCACAAGCTTGATGAAGCCATCGCCCAGAGGCTTCAGCGCAGCGCCGAATTCAGGGGCGAAGTGGCCTACCGCAGCGCCGAGCGCAATTGCGGTGAGCACCTGCACATAAAGCAGGCGGTACAACGGCTTGCGCACAGGCGGCGTGGTCGCTGGTGTGATGACGCTGTGCGAACCCATCGCTCGCCGCTCTCCCCGATGCGCCGAAGCGCGTTTCTCCCATCCCCAGCATCAGCCGGAGAGGCCAGCGTCACAACGACATTCGCATTTTCGATAATATATTTGTTTTACAGCTTTTTAGCCTGTGCGACGCGCCGTTCTGTGCGAATATCCGCACAAATTAATCTCTGCGTGTGCGGAATCCCGCACGATTGCAAAACAGACCAAGCCGAATTGACGCAGTCCGAGCGTCAGGCGGTCTCGGCCCTCCAATTCAGCCATGAAAGACGTGGAACAGCAGAAGGAAATGCCACCCGCTGGTCAGGCAAACCGGAAGAGATCAGAACTGGGCCTGCAACATAGCCCATAAAGGCAGCCTTCTGATCCCAAGCGCTTGCGTTTGTAAGCAGGGCCAAAACTAAGGTAAATAATGGACGGCAGAGCGCGACTGGGGACCTGCCGGCAAAATACCTGCCATTCCGCTTCCCACCCAGCTCCTGTCATTCCGGCTGCGATAGCGTTCGCCCGATACCGGCCAGCGCCCTCGCCGCCTCCCCCTTGCCGTCGACAACCACGAGACCATGCGTTGCAATTCCATGACGCATCGCTAGGCGGGGCGCATCACCTGCCTTCGGGGATTCGCGCGTCATGAAGATCATGTCCGGCAATTCGAACCTGCCGCTTGCCCGGGCCATTGCGGCCTATCTCGAAATCCCGCTTACCGATGCCAGCGTGCGGCGGTTCTCGGATGAAGAAGTCTTCGTCGAAATCCACGAAAACGTGCGCGGCGAAGACGTGTTCGTTGTCCAGCCGACCAACTTCCCGGCGAACGACAACCTGATGGAACTGCTGATCTGCATCGATGCGCTGCGCCGCGCGTCGGCCAAGCGGATCACGGCGGTGGTGCCCTATTTCGGCTATGCCCGGCAGGACCGCAAGCCCGGCCCGCGCACGCCGATCTCGGCCAAGCTGGTGGCGAACCTGATCACTGAGGCAGGGGCTGACCGGATGCTGGCGGTGGACCTGCACGCCGGGCAGATCCAGGGCTTCTTCGATATCCCGACCGACAATCTTTATGCAGCCCCCGTCATGGCCGCCGATATTCAGGCGCGTTATGGCGATCAGCAGCTGATGGTGGTCTCGCCCGACGTCGGCGGCGTGGTGCGCGCCCGTGCGCTGGCGAAGCGGCTCGACAACGCCCCGCTCGCCATCGTCGACAAGCGCCGCGATCGCCCGGGCGAATCGGAGGTGATGAACATCATCGGTGACGTGTCCGGGCGGCACTGCATCCTGATCGATGACATCGTCGATTCAGGCGGCACCCTGTGCAACGCGGCCGAGGCGCTGCTGGAAGGCGGGGCCAAGTCGGTCGCGGCGTACATCACCCACGGCGTCCTTTCGGGCGGGGCGGTGGCGCGGATCAACGGGTCGAGCCTCAAGGAGCTGGTTATCACCGATTCGATCCGGCCCACCGAAGCCGCCGAAGCGAGCGACCGCATCCGCATCCTGCCCATCGCGCCGCTGGTGGGCGAGGCGATCCGCCGGATTGCGGATGAAAGCTCGGTTTCGAGCCTGTTTGACTAACGTATCCCCGTTCGTGTCGAGCGCAGTCGAGACACGCGGCAGAGGCCTCTCGACTGCGCTCGAGGCGAACGGGATGTGATGTTTGACCCTGTCGAAGTCCGCGCCCTCCTGATCGACGCGGCCCGAGCGCGCCAGACCTTCACCTACGGGGCGCTGCTCGGCATCCTCGGCCACGCCTTCACCCGTCCGCTGATGCGGCAATTGTGCAAGGTGCTCGACCGGATTGATGATGACGGGCGCGCTTGCGGCGAACCGGGCCTTGCGGTGCTGGTGGTGCGCCAGTCCGATGGTCTGCCGGGGCAGGGCTGGTTCGTCAGCCGCACCGGCATCCACGCAGATCTCCCCTTGGAGTGGGAGGGGGCAGAGGCGCTGCGCTACACCAAGGCTCGACAGCGCGAAGCCTTCGATTATTGGGCACAAGCATGACCGACAAAGACCTCGCCCTCGCCTTGGCGCTTGCCGATGCGGCAGGCTCCGCCATTCGTCCGCTGTTCCGGGGCCAGTGGAGCCATGAGCGCAAAAGCGACCGCAGCTTCGTCACCGAAGCCGACCGCGCCGCCGAGGCTGCGATGCGTAAGCTGATCGAGGATACCTTCCCCGCCGACGGGATCATCGGCGAGGAATACGGCACCCGCAACGAAGGCGCGGGCCGCCAGTGGGTGCTCGATCCGATCGACGGCACCACCAGCTTCATCGCCGGGCGCCCGATCTTCGGCACGCTGATCGCGCTGCTGCAGGATGGCTGGCCGGTGCTGGGCATCATCGATCAGGCCGTTAGCGGTGAACGCTGGGTGGGCCGCATCGGCCAGCCGACCCTGTTCAATGGCAAGCCCGCTGCTTGCCGGCCTCTGAAGGAACTGTCGGACGCGGTGCTCGCCACCACCAGCCCGCACCTTTTCACCAACGAGGAGGCCGACGCCTTCATGAGCGTGGCCAAGCAGGTGGCCGAAAAGAAGATCGTGTTCGGCGGGGACTGCTACAACTACGGACTGGTCGCTTCAGGCCATATCGACGTGGTGATCGAGGCAGGCCTCAAGCTTTATGATTACGCCGCGCTGGTGCCGGTGGTGGAGGGCGCAGGCGGGATGATGGCGGACTGGCAGGGCAACCCGCTCGATGCAGGCTCCGATGGCACCGTTATCGCGCTGGGCGATCCGGCGCGGCTGGAGGATGTGCTGGAGGCGATGGGGTAAGGACAAGGGCCGCTTTCGAGCCTGCCGCGCCAAAAGCTGTCATTCTGAAAGCGACCCCATTGCCGACGTTGAGCATTCCCACCCCCAGCCCCTCCCGCAAGCGGGAGGGGAGCGAGACTTGGCGGCTTTGCCGCCTAGTCGCAGCGGGGTGGGCCTCGCGCCCATGCGGCAACTTCCCACCCACCGCCAGTCATCCGCTGCGACAACGCCGCATGGCGAAACCTGTCGCCAAAACACGGTTAGCCATTCCTTAAAGCCCGCACGTCTACACCGCCCCGGGTGATCACAGGGGACCGACAGGCGATGCAGGCCTTTTTTGCCGAGGCACTCTGGCTCAACGCTGCCCGCGTGCGCGCCTATGCCGCGATGCTGGCGCTCGCGCTCCTTGCGATGCTGGTCGTCAATTTCCTCAAGGTGCCGCAGACCGGCTCGGATTTTCAGGCCTTCTGGAGCGCCGCGCACATTCTGGCCGACCGCGGCCCGGTCGCGGTGTTCGATCTCGATCTGCAAGAGCAGGTGCAGGCGGAGGCAGGTTTTGGCGAGATGATCGCCTATGTGAACCCGCCGCCGTTTCTGCTGACGATCTTCTGGCTGGGGGTGCTGCCCTTTGGGGCTGCGTGGATTGCGTGGACGGGGGCGACTTTCGCGGTCTGGTTCGGCGCGATGCACCGCGCCTATCGCGGCGATCTCACCCTGCCGCTGCTTGCCTTTCCCGCCTCCTATCTTGCCGCCGCGCACGCGCAGAACGGCTTTCTGACCGGCGCGTTGCTGGCAGGCGCGGTGCTGGCGCTGCGGCGCTCGCCGTGGCTGTGCGGCATCCTGCTGGGGATGCTGATCATTAAGCCGCACCTCGCGCTGCTCGCCCCCTTCTGGCTGCTCGCACGCGGGGAATGGAAGGCGATTGCAGGCGGCGTTATCGGGGCGGCGGGGATGATTGCGCTCAGCCTTGTGTTCTACGGTCCGCAAAGCTGGCTCGCCTATCCGCAGGCCTTCGAGGTCAGCCGCCAACTGATGGCGCAGGGGCCGGGGCTGTTCTGGCTGCGGATGACCACGCCCTATGCGATGCTGCGATACTGGGCGACGCCTGAAGCGGCGATGGTGGTGCAGGGGGCGATCACGCTGGCGCTGCTGGCGATCACGATGATCTTTGCCCGCCGCACCCGCGATGGGCAAGCAAGCGGCGCGCTGATGCTGGCGGCGACTGCTGTCGCCTCGCCTTATCTGTTCTCCTATGATCTGCCGTTTCTGGCGGTGCCGGTGTTCTGGCTGATCATGGATGGCCGCGCGCGCGGCTGGCGGCCTTACGAGAAGCTGCTGGTGGCGGGCCTTTACCTTTCCCCGCTGGCGACCCGCGCTGCGGCATTGCCGCTGGAGATCAACCTGATGCCGCTGCCTGCGCTGGCGATGGTGGCGCTGATCTGGAACCGCGGGTTGACCCAAGGCGCGCAGGTGCCGGGCGATTGGCGGCCCAAGTCTCTTGCCTTTGGCGGCCTTCCCGCCTAAGCGCGCGCACTTCACTGACACGAATCAATCAGCCAGCCTGGCGACAAGGGCTGCCATGGCCGGTTCCGACGTGTCTCTAACAGGAGATGAAAATGCCCAAGCTCAAGACCAAGAGCGGTGTGAAGAAGCGCTTCAAGATCACCGCCACCGGCAAGGTCAAGCACGGCGTCGCTGGCAAGCGTCACCGCCTGATCAGCCACAACGCCAAGTATATCCGCACCAACCGCGGCACCTCGGTCCTGTCGGCCAATGATACGCCGACGATCAAGAAGTGGGCGCCCTACGGGCTGGATTGATCTGAGGGGCTAGAGCCAGCGCGGCTCGTCACCAGCATCGTGAGCAAGGGGCGGGGGCACCGTCCTCAAGCAGCGAAGCGGTAGGACGACAAGGACGCCTGGCTCGGCACCCTGAACGAAGAAAAGGATATACAATATGGCACGCGTCAAAAGGGGTGTTACCACCCGCGCCAAGCACAAGCGGATTCTGGACCAGGCCAAGGGCTATCGCGGTCGCCGCAAGAACACCATCCGCATCGCCCGTCAGGCGGTCGAAAAGGCAGGCCAGTACGCCTACCGCGACCGCAAGGTGAAGAAGCGGACATTCCGTGCACTTTGGATTCAGCGCATCAACGCTGCCGTCCGCATGGAAGGCCTGACCTATTCGCAGTTCATGCACGGCATCAAGCTGGCCGGCATTGAACTCGATCGCAAGGCGATGGCCGATCTTGCCATGAACGAAGGCGGCGCCTTCAAGGCCGTGATCGCTCAGGCGAAGGCAGCTCTGCCCGCATAAAGCGAGTTGGGGCCTCGGCCCTGGTCCGGCACAAGACAACAGGGGCAGGTTCCCTCTCGGGAACCTGCCCCTTTGTCGTGCCCATCCTTGGGATCGCGCTGCAAGGCTTGTAGAACTGCGCCATCTGCGTCTATCTGCAGGCATGGGGGATGGAGATTATCAGCACGCCGCGCAGCGCCATGGCTCGCTGCCGGTCCCGCGGCTTTCTGCCGTTTTCCGTGAACCCCCGGCGGAGTTCGCGGGGTGCTTCACGAGCCTCTATCACCTGACGCTGGACTTGCCCGATGGGGCCGGGCGCGTCAGGGATTACCTCCAGCCGGAATGGGCCAATATCCGCTTTTTCTGCGGCACCACGCCCGATGCCGCGATTGATGGCAAGCGGGTCAGCGGCGCGCGCTTTGTGGGCACCGGGCCCAGCTCGCTGCCGTGCGAATTCTCGCTCGGCACGGTGCGGATGTGGGGCGTGGGCTTCCTGCCGCTGGGCTGGGCGCGGTTCTTCTCCGCCGAGGCGAGCAGCTGCACCAACATCATCTGCGATGGCGCCGCTCACCCTTCCTTCTCGCACTTTGCGGGCCTCACCGATGCGCTGTGCAATCCCGACATCGATATCGAGGAGCAATACGCGCTGCTGGTCGCGGCCCTGCGGCAGACGATGCGCCCCAACCGCGATGAGCCGCGCATTGCCCGCGTGCACGGCGCGCTGGTGAACGGCGATCATACCTCGGTTCACGAACTGGCCGATACCTGCGCCATGAGCATCCGCACGCTGGAGCGCACCTGTTCGCGCTATTTCGGCTTTTCGCCCAAGCTGCTGATGCGCCGCCAGCGGTTCATGCGCAGTCTGACCACCCACATGCTCCAGCGCAATGCCCGCTGGACCGAGGCGATGGACGCGCATTACCACGATCAGGCGCAATTCACCCGCGAGTTCCGCGAGTTCATGACCATGAACCCTTCCGAATACGCCGCGCTCGATCACCCGATCTTGACCTCGTTCATGGAAGCGCGGGCGAAGGCATGGGGCAGCGCAGCGCAGACGCTCGATCCGCCATCGCCGCGCTGATCGCAAAGGGTTGCGCGGGAGCTGTGCGTTAAGTCGCTTTACACAGACCGCCGGGTAAGGGACGCAAGCAGTCCGGCGCACAGACGGACACTTGGGGGCAGCTAGCTATGCAACGGTTTGTCGGGAACGCAGCCAGATTGCGCTTTGCCCTGCCCGATCCATGCCTGCGCCCCTATGTCACCACCGTGTACCGCACCGATATATCCTGCCCGCCGCATACGCCCTGGCTGGAGGACCGATTGCTGCCCGAATGGGCCAACCTGCGGTTTCTGGCCGGGGCGAAGGCGCAATCGGTGATCGGCGGGGGTGAGCCGCAGCCTTCGCTCGCCTTTGCCGTGACCGGCCCGACCAGCCGGGCGATCCGGTTCCGGATGGGATCGGGACACAGTTGGGGCATTGGCCTGCTGCCACTGGGCTGGGCGCGCCTGTTCCCGGCGGCAGCGGCGAGCGCCTATGCCGACTGCTCGCTTGATGGCAGCGCCGATCCGCTCTTTGCCGCCTTTGTCCCGCTGGCCGAGGCGCTGGCGGCCGGCAATGGCGATTACAGCCGCGAGCTGGCGCTGATCGGGGCGCATCTGGCGCAGGTCCTTGCCGCCAGCCCGCCGCTCGATCCGGCGCAGGAAGGGGCGATCCTCGCGCTTAACGCGGCGCTGGTCGATCCCGATGTGGTTGCGGTTGCCGATCTGGCAGAACGGCTTGGCATCACGGTGCGATCGGTCGAGCGGCTGTCAGCCCGCGCCTTCGGCTTCCCGCCCAAGCTGCTGCTGCGCCGCCAGCGGTTCTTGCGCAGTCTTTCGCGCTTCATGCTCGATCCCTCGCTCAAGTGGCACGGGACGATCGATTCCCATTATCACGATCAATCCCACTTCGTGCGGGACTTCCGGCGGTTCAGGGGGATGAGCCCTTCGGCCTATGCGCGCGCGCCCAAGCCGCTGCTGATGGCCGCCGCCAAGGCGCGGGCAGAGATCGCCGGGGAGGCGGTGCAGGGGCTCCACCCGCCAGCGGGCTGACTGGAGCCCTCGCCTCCTTTGCAATCTGCGCCATTTGCCGCTAGCGGGCGGCGGCGAATTTTCCGCTGGCAGAGCATCCACGATCCATGACCGATATCACATCCCAGACTAAGGCCGCGCTGGCCGCGATTGCGGCGGCGACCAGCCTTGACGCGCTTGAGGCCGAGCGGCTCGAAACGCTTGGCAAGAAGGGCTGGGTGAGCCTTGCCCTGAAGACTTTGGGCGGCATGAGCCCGGAAGAACGCACCGCTGCTGCGCCCGCGATCCAATCGGCGCGGGCCAGCATTGCCGATGCGCTGGATGCCAAGAAAGGCGCGCTGGAAGCTGCCGCGCTCGAAGAACAGCTCGCGCGTGAGACGGTGGACCTGACGCTGCCTGCCGTGGCCGCGCCCAAGGGGTCGGTCCACCCCGTTTCGCAGGTCATGGACGAGCTGGCGGAAATCTTCGCTGACCTCGGTTTTGCCGTCGCCACCGGGCCCGAGATCGAGGACGACTGGCACAATTTCACCGCGCTCAACATGGATGAAACCCATCCTGCGCGGGCGATGCATGATACGTTCTACTTCCCCGACAAGACCGGGGAGGGCCGCGAGATCCTGCTGCGCACCCACACCTCGCCCGT
Source organism: Porphyrobacter sp. (assembly GCA_018991295.1). Classification (GTDB taxonomy): domain Bacteria; phylum Pseudomonadota; class Alphaproteobacteria; order Sphingomonadales; family Sphingomonadaceae; genus Erythrobacter. Next base: position 9,092 of record JAGKSZ010000120.1, read on the forward strand.
CCAGATCCGTTCGATGCTCGCGCAGGGCGCGCCGATCCGCATCATCGCGCCGGGCCGGGTCTATCGCTCGGACAGCGATGCCACCCACACGCCGATGTTCCATCAGGTCGAAGGGCTGGTGATCGACAAGGATATTCACCTCGGCCACCTCAAGTGGACGCTGGAGACCTTCTTCAAGGCCTTCTTCGAGCGCGAGGACATTACCCTGCGCCTGCGCCCGAGCTACTTCCCCTTCACCGAACCCAGCGTCGAGGTGGACGTGGGCTATTCCACCGAAGGCGGCCGCCGCGTCGTCGGCGGGCACGGCGATGCACCGGGCCATGCGTGGATGGAGCTGGGCGGCAGCGGGATGGTCAATGCCCGCGTGCTCGAATTCGCGGGGCTTGATCCTGCGGAATGGCAGGGCTTCGCCTTCGGCCTCGGGATCGACCGCATTGCCATGCTCAAATACGGGATGAACGATCTGCGCGCCTTCTTCGATGGCGACCCGCGCTGGCTGGCGCATTACGGCTTCTCGCCGTTCGACCAGCCCACACTTTCCGCTGGCGTGGGAGCAAAGGCATGAAGTTCTCGCTGACCTGGCTCAAGGATTACCTTGAGACGACTGCCACCGTCACCGAAATCTGCGACGCGCTCAACGCGATCGGGCTTGAGGTTGAGGGCGTGGAAGACCCGGCGGAAAAGCTCGCCGGTTTCCGCATCGCCCACGTGCTGACCGCTGCGCGCCACCCCGATGCCGACAAGCTGCAGGTGCTGACCGTCGACACCGGCGATGGCGCACCCTTGCAAGTCGTATGCGGCGCGCCCAATGCGCGGGCCGGGATGAAGGGCGTGCTGGGCCTGCCCGGCGCGACTGTCCCTGCCAACGGCATGGTGCTGCGCAAGAGCGCGATCCGGGGCGTCGAATCGAACGGCATGATGTGCTCCACCCGCGAGCTGGAACTGGGCGATGATCACGACGGGATCATCGAACTGCCCGATGATGCGCCGGTCGGCACGGCTTTCGCCGATTACCATGGCTCGGACCCGGTGATCGAAGTCGCCGTGACGCCGAACCGCCCGGACTGCATGGGCGTTTATGGCATCGCCCGCGATCTGGCGGCCAAGGGGCTGGGGACGCTGAAGCCGATTGCCATACCGACCTTTTCGACTTCGCGCGCAATTCCGGGGGCAATCCGCACCGACGATCCGGAAGGCTGTCCCGCCTTCTACGGGCGCGTTATCGCAGGTGTGAAGAACGGCCCCTCGCCCGATTGGCTGCAGGCGCGATTGAAGAGCGCAGGCCAGCGCCCGATCTCGCTGCTGGTGGACCTCACCAACTACCTGATGCTGGGATACGGTCGTCCGGCGCACGTCTATGACATGGCCAAGCTGCAAGGCGCGGTGGTCGCGCGGCGTGCCAAGGACGGCGAGCAAGTGCTGGCGCTCAACGAGAAGACCTACACGCTCGATGCCGAAATGGTCGTGATTGCGGATGACGTGCAGGTGCACGACATCGCCGGGATCATGGGCGGCGAGCATTCGGGGGTTAGCGAGAGCACCACCGATGTGCTGCTCGAAATCGCCTATTTCGATCCGGCGCGCATTGGCGCCACGGGCCGCAAGCTGGGCCTGTCGTCCGATGCCCGCACGCGGTTCGAGCGCGGGGTGGACCCCGAGTTTCTGGACGCTGGCCTCGATCTGCTCACCGGCCTGATTGTGGAGCTGGCGGGCGGCACCCCCAGCGAAGTCATGCGTGCCGGTTCGCCGCCGTCTGACCCGAAGGTCGTCGCCTTCGATCCCGGCCTGACGCTCCGCCTTGGCGGGGTGGAGGTGCCTGAGGGCGAGCAGAAGCGCATCCTTGAAAGCCTCGGCTTTGCGGTGGGCGCTGATTGGCAGGTCACCTGTCCGCTGCGCCGCCATGATATCGAAGGCCCAGCTGACCTGGTCGAGGAAGTCGTGCGCATCCACGGCCTCGACAAGGTGGAAAGCGTCGCGCTGCCCCGTGCAGAAGGCGTCGCCCGCCCCACCGCGACCCCGCAGCAGAAGCTGGAGCGGGGCTTGCGCCGTGCGGCTGCCGCCAGCGGATTGAACGAGGCGGTGACGTGGTCCTTCCTCCCCGAATGGGCGGCGCAGCATTTCGCGTCCGACCAGCCGCTGTGGGTGCTCGCCAATCCGATCAGCGAGGACCTGAAGGCGATGCGCCCCTCGCTGCTCCCCGGTCTGTTGATGGCGGCCAAGCGCAACGCGGATCGCGGCGCGGCCTCCTCGCGCCTGTTCGAGATCGGGCGGCGCTACTTCCGCAGCCCCGATGGCCTGAGCGATGAGAAGCCGACGCTGGGCATCGTGCTGGCGGGCGAAAAGACTCCCCGCGGATGGCAGCAGGGCAAGGCCAAGCCCTTCGACGCCTTCGATGCCAAGGCGCTGGCGCTCCAATTGCTGGAGGCCGCGGGCGCGCCGGTGGCGAACCTGATGGTGATGGGTGAGGCGGGACCGCAGTTCCACCCCCGCCCGTCGGCGACCCCGCGCCTCGGTCCCAAGGTCGTGCTGGCGCGCTTCGGGATGGTGCATCCGGCGACGCTCAAGGCCTTCGACGCCGACGGGCCGATTGCAGCGGTGGAGCTGTTCCTTGATGCGATCCCGGCCAAGAAGGGCGCGGCCTTTGCCCGCCCCGGCTTCACGCCGCCTGCACTGCAAGCCGTGACCCGCGACTTCGCATTCCTTGTGCCCGCAAGCCTCGCGGCGGGTGATCTGGTGCGCGCGGTGCAGGGCGCTGACAAGGCGAGCATTACCGTCGTGCGGGTGTTCGACGTCTTCGCCGGACAGGGCGTCCCCGAGGGTCACAAGTCCGTCGCGGTCGAAGTCACGCTCCAGCCGGGAGATGTAAGCTTCAAGGACGCCGAGCTCAAGGCCATCGCCGAAAAGGTGGTCGCCGCGGCAGCCAAGCTGGGCGGGGAGCTGCGCGGATGAGCAAGGTTGCATTCGTCACCGGCGCCACCGCCGGGATCGGCCTTGCCACCGTGCGCCGCCTTGTGAAGGACGGCTGGCGCTGCGTTGCCACCGGGCGGCGGCAGGAGCGGCTCGATGCGCTGGTGGAGGAACTGGGCGCGGACAAGGTGCTGCCCCTGTGCTTCGACGTGCGCGACACCGCGGCGCTCGATGCCGCGCTGGCGGACCTGCCCGAGGCTTTTCGCGATATCGATCTGCTGGTGAACAACGCCGGCCTTGCGCAGGGCCTCAGCCCTGCGCAACATGCCAGTCTCGATGACTGGCAGACCATGATCGACACCAACATCACCGCGATGGTGGTGTTGACCCGCAAGCTGCTGCCCGCTCTGATCGAGCGCAAGGGCGCGATCATCGCCATCGGTTCGGTTGCGGGGACCTATCTCTATCCGGGCGGCAATGTGTACGCAGGGTCCAAGGCCTTCGTGAACCACTTCACCCTCGCGCTGCGCGCTGACCTCCACGGCACCGGCGTGCGCGTCACCAGCATCGAGCCCGGCATGGTCGAGACTGAATTCACGCTGGTGCGCACCGGCAGTCAGGAAGCGTCCGACAGCCTCTATGCGGGCGTCAATCCGATGACCGGCGAGGACATTGCCGACACCATCGGCTGGATCGCGAGCCTGCCGCCGCATCTCAACATCAACCGGATCGAGCTGATGCCGGTCAATCAGGACTTCGCGGGCTTCCGGGTGGCGCGCGACACCTAGCTCAGCCTTTTTCCCGTTCGTGCTGAGCTTGTCGGAAGCGAAG
>JAGKSZ010000121.1 GCA_018991295.1 Porphyrobacter sp.
AAGACGGCGAGGCGCTCGTCATTGACAAGCCCTCCGGCATGGCGGTTGACCGCCCGCGCAAGGGCGGCATCTGCCTTGAAGACCACCTCGATCGGCTGAAACTTGGCTTCCAGCGCGCGCCCGTGGCGGTGCACCGGCTGGATACCGATACCAGCGGCTGCCTGCTGCTCGCCCGCAATCCCAAGGCGCTGGCGCGGTTCAACAAATCTTTCGAGGAGCGGCTGGTGGGCAAGACCTACCTTGCGATTCTCGCAGGCCGACCGCCGGGGACCGGGGGCACGATCGAACTGGCGCTTTCCAAGATCAGCTCGGCAGAAAAAGGCTGGCGGATGATCCCGGCCAAGAAGGGCAAGCCTGCCGTCTCGCACTGGGAACTGGCCGAGGAACTGGGGCCGCACAGCCTGATCCGCTTCCGCCCGGAAACCGGCCGCACCCACCAGCTGCGCGTTCACGCGCTGAAGGGTCTGGGCGCGCCCCTGCTGGGCGATCCGGTCTATGGCGCAGGCAATGCGCCGGGAGCAAAGCGCACGATGCTGCACGCTGAAAGCCTCACCGTGACCCGCCCCGGCAAGACCCCGATCGAGGCGCGCGCGCCCTTGCCAGCCGATTTCCTCGCGCTTGGGGCGAAGGATGGATGACGAACCGCTGATCTCCCGCGCACTGCGGCTCGCCAGCGAGAGCTTTCTGGCAGGATCAGGCCCCGGCGGGCAGAACGCCAACAAGGTCGCGACCGAGGTGGAGCTGCGCGTCAATATCTATGCGCTGCGGCTTTCACCGCCGGTCTTTGCGCGGCTGCGCCAGTTGGCGGGAGCGAAGCTCGCGGGGAACGGCGATCTCATCGTCACCTCCAAGGCGCACCGCACGCAGGAGGCCAACCGGCAGGACGCCCGCGCCAAGCTGACCGCGCTGCTGGAGGAGGCCCAGACTGAACCCAAACGCCGGGCCAAGACCCGCCTCAACCGGGTCGGCAAGACCGAGCGGCTGAAGGTCAAGAAGGTGCGCGGCGCGGTGAAGGCCAATCGCGGCCGCCCGAGCGCCTCCGACTGGTAGTGCGCGCACCCCGCGAGGCTTATTGACTTTTCCCCGTGAATCGGCGAATGGCGCGCCCGTGTGGCGGTGTGCCGGGCCTTCCGGGCGCGCCGCTATTTGCTTTTTTTGCCCTGCGTAACAGCAATCGCCGGGCCGACCCAGTTGACAGGAACCCGCCATGGCGAAGCCCACCACCGTCAAGATCCGCCTCGTCTCCAGCGAGGGCACCGGCTTCTTCTACGTGACCAAGAAGAACCCGCGCAACATCACCGAGAAAATGAGCTTTCGCAAGTATGACCCGGTGGCGCGCAAGCACGTTGAATTCAAGGAAGCCAAGATCAAGTAAGGCTCCATCGTGCAGGGGCCCTTTCGGCCCCGCGCGATAATTCATCGACAGTTCAAGCCCCGCGCCTTAGGCGCGCAGGCATGATGAAACCGCTTTTGAAGCTTCGCATCGCAACCCTTGGCCTCGGGGCCGGGGCGCTTGCTCTCGGTCTGGCTCCCGGCGATACCGCCCCGCTGACCTCTCCTGCCACCGCACAGACGGCCGCGACCGACCTCGACCGGGTGGTGGGCGCGCTGCGTGGTATCTCGACCATGAAGGCCGACTTCACCCAGACCGACCGTCAGGGCCAGACCTTGCGCGGCACCATGACCCTGAAGCGTCCGGGCAAGATCCGGTTCGACTACGGCAAGGATGCCGATTTCCTCGTCGTGTCGAACGGCAAGTCGCTTTACGTCGTCGATTATGAGGTGAAACAGGTCGAACGCTGGCCGATCGGCAATTCCCCGCTGGGCGCGCTGTTCGATCCGGACAAGGACGTGAAGCGTTTCGGCAAGCTCATCCCGACCGGCAACAAGGACGTCTTCAGCGTCGAGGTGCGCGATCCCAAGAAGCCCGAATTCGGGATGATCACGCTGATATTCGTCAAGAATGCCGCTGCGCCGGGCGGCTTGCAGCTGACCCACTGGGTCGCGCTTGATGCGCAGAACAACCGCACCCGCGTGGCCCTGTCAAACCACCGTTACGGGGTGGCCGTGGCCGAGAGCGCCTTCACTTTCACCGATCCGCGCCGCTCGGCTCGTCGTCCGGGGTGAACGGGGGCTCGACGAACGGTTGTATGAAAGCGACAGAAAACGTGCCGCGTTCATGTGGGTGAAAGGGAAAAGCAGCTAATCATTCTCAACAAGACGGGCCGAAGGGAGGTTTCCCCCCTGTTGCCCACCCTTCTCCAGGGCCTGTCTTGCACAAGCGTGACGAACGCTCCATGGAACCCCCGACCCATCGCCCCCGGGTCGGGGGTTTTTGTTTGGGTTTTCCGGTTTGCCCTCTCAGACGCCGGGCATGGGCCATTTGGCCCGCTACTTCTCCCAGCCCAGCGCCTTGCGGATAATGGTGTAGATCAGATTCTGCTCGATCACCCCCCGCGCGCGGGCAGCGCCCGGGCCGGTGGCGAACAGCGCAACATCCTCGCCGCCGTGCGTTTCGGACGGCAGGGGCACCAGCGCCTGCTGACGCGCCTTGAGGCCGGTCTCCGGCATCGGCCGCGCGTGTTCTCCATCACCGTCGTCGTCCTTGTAGAGTGCGCCCGGGCCGTTGGCATAGCCAAGCGTGGTATAGGGCTTGCCGTCGATCGCAGGTGGAGCGGTTTCGCCGTCGCCCCCGTCCTCGCCGCCGCCTGCAGGCGGCACCATCAGGCCGAGGATATCGTTGCCGCGCTTCGGGTAACCGGCAATGGTGAAAACGTGGCTGTGATCGGCGGTGACCATGATGAGGGTCTCGGCCGGATCGGTGTGATCGACCGCGTATTGCACCGCACGGGCGAATTCGACGGCTTCCTCAAGCGCATAGCCTGCTTGGCCCGCATGGTGCGCATGATCGATCCGCCCCCCTTCGACCATCAGATAGAAGCCATCCGGATCGGCCTTCAGGCGCGCGATCGCCTGCGCGGTCATGTCGGTGAGGGTCGGTTCGGGCGAATCCGGCTTGCGGTCGGCCATGAAAGTCATGTGGCTTGGGTTGAACAGGCCGAACACGGGCTTGCCCTGCGGCGCAGCGGCAAGGCCTGCGGCGTCCCTTACCACCACGCCGCCGTTCTTTGCGGCCCATTGTGCGGGCAGATCCGCCGCCACATCGCCCCGCCTGCCACCGCCGTTCTTGCCATAGAACATCGCCGTGCCCCCGCCGAGCGCGACATCGAACTTCGCCTCGGCCAGTTGCAGCGCGATATCCTTGCAGCCTTCGGACCGCTGGGATTCGGGGATATTGGTATCGCTCTCCCAGTCCCGGTCCGCACTGCGCGCATAGACACTGGCGGGAGTGGCATGGGTCAGCCGGGTGGTGGTAACGATCCCCAATGCGAGGCCGCGCTGCTTCACTTCCTCGCCCAGCAACGGGAGCGGGTGCGCCAGCGCATCGCGGCACACGCCCTTTTCCGCTTCAGGCCCGATGCCAAGCACGCCGATCCGGGTCTTGAGGCCAGAATGCATGGCGGTCGCCGTACCCGCGCTGTCGGGCACCTGCGCATTGGTGTTGTACGTCTTGACCAGCGCCACATTCGGGAATTTCTCGAAGCTGAGCGAGTTCTCCTCGCCCGTCTCCCCGCGCTTCTGCCCATCATAGATGCGTGCAGCGGTGATGGTTGAAATGCCCATGCCATCCCCGATGAACAGGATCACGTTCTTTGCGCGCGGTTCTTCCGGGGGCTTGGCCCGCCGGTCCTTGGCGAGCGCGGGCGTGGCGGCGGTGCTGGCGAGCAGCAGGGCGGCGAGGATGGTGCGGGTCATGATGGCGGGTCTCCGGATCGATTGTCCGCGTCTATCGCGCCCCAATGAGTCCATAAAGTGAAAGCTAGAAGTTTCGTCGCGAGCGCCCGAAGACCCCCCCAGGCCCACCCATGCCACCCGGAACAACAACCCCCGGCC
>JAGKSZ010000122.1 GCA_018991295.1 Porphyrobacter sp.
CGGGCTTGACCCGGGGCCCAGCTTGTTCTTGCGCGCGAAGGGACAGCGGGGCCCCGGCTCGGGGGCCGGGGCGACGGTCTGGACAAGGCATTGCGCCCCCGCTAGACCAGTTGCATGGTGCAACCTATCCTCTGGCTGATCCTTGCCGCCATCCACGCCATGCCCGCGCTTGCGCTGTTCCGGCCCGCGACGCTGACCACGCTCTACCGCCTCCATCCCGACAGCCCGCTGTTCCTCCTGATGCAGCACCGCGCGGGGCTGTTCTTCGCCGTCTTCGTTGCCTGCCTCTTCGCCGCCTTCGTGCCCGAGGGACGGCGGCTCGCGGTCCTGGTCGTCGGCATCAGCATGGTGAGCTTCCTCCTGCTCTACTGGCAGGCCGGCTCGCCTCCGCCGCTCCGGCGCATCGCGCTGGTGGATCTGGCGGGCCTGCCTGTTCTCGCAGGGGTGGCATGGCTCGCCTTCCGGCAGTAACGAGGACAGCATGACGACGCTGGCCCTTTCCGGACTGATCCGCCCCATCCTCGAACCGCGCCTGCCTTCGGGCCTCGACGTGCGCTGGTTCGTGACCAAGGAGGAGGCGCTGGGCGCCGTCGCCGAAGCCGAGATCGGCTGGTTCGACATGAACGACAAGCAGGCAATGGCCGAAACGCTGCGGGCCGCCACGAAGCTGAAATGGCTCAATTCGATCTATGCAGGGCTCGACTTCCTGCCGATGGACGTGCTCGCCGAGCGCGGCATCACCGTCACCAACGGGGCGGGGATCAACGCCATCACCATCGCGGAATATGTGGTGATGGGGATGCTCAATATCGCCAAGGGATACCGCGATGTGGTGCGCGCGCAGGAGCGGCACGAATGGCTGTTCGACAGCCCCGGCAAGCGCGAACTGGCGGGATCGAAGGCGCTGCTTCTGGGCTATGGCGCGATCGGCAAGCTGATCCAGCCGCGCCTGGAAGCCTTCGATGTCGAGGTCAGCGTGGTGCGCCGGACGCCGGGACCGAACACGCTGGGCCCGGATGAATGGCGCGCCAAGCTTGGCGAATTCGACTGGATCATCCTCGCCGTGCCCGCCACGCCCGAAACCGAAGGCATGATCGGCGCGGGCGAGCTGGCGGCGATGAAATCCGATGCCGTGATCGTCAACATCGCGCGCGGCAGCGTGATCGATCAGCCCGCGCTGGTGGACGCGCTGCAAGCCCGCGCTATCGGCGGGGCCTTCCTCGATGTCACCACGCCCGAGCCCCTGCCTGCCGACCACCCGCTCTGGAGCCTCGACAACGCCCATATCTCCATGCACCTGTCAGGCCGCGCGCAGGAAAAGATGTTCATCCGCAGCGGCGAACGCTTCCTCGACAATCTGGGCAGATATCTGCGCGGTGAGCCGGTTGCCCCGGTGTTCGATCCGCGGCTCGGATACTGAGAGGGCCGGGGAGGGGGCTAGCCCTCCTCCAGCAGCAGCAGCACCGCGGTTACCTCCAGCCGCTCCATTGCGCCGAAACGGTGATCGACCTTGGTGATGGTGGCATCGGCCACCAACTGACCCGGCAGAGTGAATTCGTGATCGGGCAGGCGCTCGATCAGCTCCTCGCCCGCTGCCACCGCCTGTGCGCCGCAGAATTCCAGCACCACTTCGTGGCGGGGGCCGGCAAAGGTGATCGAGGCCCAGGCTTTCTCCTCATGGCCAAGCACCGTGCCCGCGCCGCCGGTCAGCCCCAGCAGGCCGGCGCGCACCCGGTCGGCCAGCGTGCGGCGCTGCCGCAAGGGGGCAGGGACGGGGACGGGGACGGGGGCGGGGGCGGACTTGACTTCGATCTGGCCGAAATCACCAAGGATATGCGCAAAGGGATCGCGCAGGGATTGAGTGAGCATCATGCCATTTCCTCCATTCTGGCGAAGGCCGACTTGTCGGCAGCGCGATCGGTGTAGCCCTTCATCCATGCGCGGGTGCGCAGTTCGGTCTCGCGGCGCGGGGTGCGGCCCATGCGCAGATCGAGCACGAAGCGCGGATCATGGGCGGCAAGGCGGCCGAACTTGGTGGCGGGCATGGCGTGTGTTCGCAGGAAGGTTTCAATGGTCCGAAGCAGCATGGTTTTGCGTCCCTGTTGATGCTGAAACGATGGTGGAAGTGGCGGCGGGCATCGGGCGAATCGCCTGATGTTCCTGAAATGTTCCATTATTTTTCCTGCTTGTCTAGGAAAAATCCTTCGTGTAGGAAGTATCCATGAAGGAAACCCAACAGATCAGCGCCGAAAACCTCTCAGGCCCCCGTGCGCGGCTGCTTGAACTGGCGCAGGGGCGGGGCGTCAGTCTGGCTGCGCTGTCAGAGCTGCTCGGGCGTAACCCGTCCTATCTCCAGCAGTTCATCCGCAAGGGATCGCCCCGCAAGCTCGAAGAACAGGACCGCGCCACGCTCGCCCGATTTTTCGGGGTGGGAGAAGGGGAATTGCGTGAAGCGCAGGAAAAATCCTACGTAAAAGCCCCGGTGCGTGGGGCGGGCGAATGGGTTGAGGTGCCGCGCCTCGATCTGGGGGCCGCTGCCGGGGCAGGGCGGGTGCCGGGCGGAGAGGCGGCGTTTGACACCTTCCGCTTCTCGCGCCGCTGGCTGGAAGAACAGGGCCTCGCCCGCGCCGAGCTGTCCGCGATCCGGGTCGAGGGGGATTCGATGGAGCCGCTGCTCAATGATGGCGACGAAATCCTCGTCGATCGCAGCCCCCGGCCTTTCCGTGATGGCATCCACGTGGTGCGGCTGGGTGATGCGCTGATGGTCAAGCGCGTCGCCAGCGCCGGACCGGGTCGCATCGCGCTGCTCTCGCAGAACATGGCCTATCCGCCGGTCGAAATCGCGGCCGAGGAGGTCGAGATCATCGGGCGGGTTGTGTGGAAGGGGGGGCGGGTTTAAGTCCGGATGCCATGACCGAACAAGCCCAACTCCCAATGCGCGCCGCGATTATCCCTGTGACGCCGCTTCAGCAGAACTGTTCGCTGATCTGGTGCACCAAGACCATGCGCGGGGCGCTGGTCGATCCGGGCGGGGACTTGGACAAGCTCAAGGAAGGCGTCGCCAAGGCGGGCGTGACCTTGGAAAAGCTGCTCGTCACCCACGGGCACCTCGACCATTGCGGGCAGACCGGGATGCTGGCCGATGAACTGGGCCTGCCCATCGAAGGCCCGCACGAGGATGACCGTTTCTGGATCGATCAGCTGGATGATGACGGCCCGCGCTGGGGCATGGTCGCGAAAAGCTTCACGCCGACCCGCTGGCTCAGGCACGGCGACACGGTGACGGTGGGGGAACTCACGCTCGATGTGATCCACTGCCCCGGCCACACGCCCGGCCATGTGGTGTTCTACCACGCGCCCAGCCGCTTTGCGATTGTGGGCGATGTGCTGTTTCAGGGAAGCATCGGCCGCACCGATTTCCCGCGCGGCAACCATCAGGATTTGATCGACAGCATCACCCAGCGGCTGTGGCCCTTGGGCGAAGATGTGATGTTCATCCCCGGCCACGGCCCGACCAGCACCTTCGGCCGCGAGCGCAAGACCAATGCGTTTGTTTCGGATTATGCGCTGAGCTGAACACGTGCCTCCCCGTCCCGCAGGGATGGGGAGGGGGACCGCCCGCGTCAGCGGGTGGTGGAGGGATGACGCGGCGCGGCTGACCCCTCCGTCAGCCGCCTTCGGCGACTGCCACCTCCCCATTCGCAGGGCGAACGGGGAGGGACGAGGGGTGTTACATCACCCCCATCACGATCAAGATCGCCGCAATCGCGAGGCCCAGAAGCACCAGCATCGTCACCAGCGTGCCGACCATCCGGCCCCAGCCCCAATTGCCGCCGTCCATGCCGAAGCCGTGCAGCACCCGGCCGATCATATAGGCCGCCGCAACCAGGCTCAGCCACCAGCTGCCAGCGCCCGCCAGCTCGATCCCGGCGATCAGCGCCAGCACGAAGGGCGTGTTCTCGACGAAGTTCGCCTGCGCCCGCATCCGGCGTTGCAAGCTGTCGCTTCCGCCATCGCCCACGCTGATCTGGAGCGCGCGGCGCACCGCCCCGATGCGGATCGACAGCCAGATATTCAGCACAGCTGCCGCAGCAGCAGCAGCGAGCGTTACAGGAAGCACGGTCATGAATGAGATCCCCTCACAATTACGGTCCCTTGCTAGGCGGGGCGGAGTCGGGTTGCAACGCGCGAATTTTCCGCTATAGCGCGCGCCTTCCCGCCGCTGCTGGCCAAGGAAAGGACGCACTCGCCCGCGCTTGTGCGACCGCACTCCTTGCCGTAAGGGCGGCCATCGAGAATCATAGGCGCCCTCAGCAACAGGCGGCGCGTGTCAGTTATTTGAGGAAATGGTGCCGCCATGGCTGTCCCCAAGAGAAAAGTTTCGCCTTCCCGTCGCGGTATGCGTCGTTCGCACGATGCGCTGAAGGTCGAAGCCTTCCACGAATGTTCGAACTGCGGCGAACTCAAGCGCCCGCACAACATCTGCGGCCACTGCGGCCACTACAACGGGCGTCAGGTTGTCGCCGTCGGCTGATAGCCGATGGCCCCTTCCATAGACCGGAGTAACGCACGATGAGCCTGCCCCGTATCGCTGTCGATGCGATGGGCGGCGATGAAGGCGTGCGCGTGATGATCGAGGGCGCGGCGCTCGCCCGCCGCGATCATGACAAGTTCAAGTTCCTGCTGGTGGGTGACGGGAAGCGGATCGAAGCCGCGCTCGAAAACCACCCGAACTTGCGTGCGGCCTCCGAAATCCTTCATTGCGATGATGTGGTGGGCGGTGATGAACTGCCCAGCAAGGCAATCCGCCGCGCCAAGACCACCAGCATGGGCCTTGCGGTCAATGCCGTGAAAACCGGCGATGCGGGCGCAGCTGTCAGCGCGGGCAATACCGGCGCGCTGATGG
>JAGKSZ010000123.1 GCA_018991295.1 Porphyrobacter sp.
TGGTGGATTGCATCGCGCGGATTTGCTCTGCGACCTTTTCGGTGGCGCGGCTCGTCTGCATGGCGAGTTCCTTGACCTCGCTGGCGACGACCGCAAAACCGCGCCCGGCCTCGCCGCCGCGGGCTGCCTCGATCGAGGCGTTCAGGGCCAGCAGGTTGGTGCGCTGGGCGATGGTCTGGATCAGCTCGACGATCTGGCCGACTTCTTCCGCTGATGCCGCAAGGGCGGAGATGGTTTCGTCCGCCTCACCGGTGGCGACTGTCGCCAGACGGGCGAGTTCGCTGGAGGAGGCCGCCTGACGGCTGATCTCGCTGATCGACAAGGCGAATTCGTCGCTCGCCGCAGCAGCAGCGGTGGCGCCTGCATTGGCTTCCTCCATCGAGGATGCGACTTCGCCGGTGCGGCGGCTGGCTTCTTCGGCGCTCTGGGCCATGCGCGAGGCGGTGGTGTGGAGCTGGCTTGATGCTGCCGCCACACCGCTCACCACATCGCCCACGGTGCGTTCGAACTGGCGGGCCACTTCATCGAGCAGGGCCGCCTTGCGGGCTTCGGCTTCCAGCCGCTCGCGTTCGCGCTCCTGCTGCAATTGCAATTCCTGTTCGGCCTTTTCCGAACGCTCCCGCGCCCACAGCTCGAGCCGCTTGCTGGCGCGCTTGAACAGATCGAGTGCGCGGACCATCGCCCCGATTTCGTCCTTGCGGTCAGCGCCATGGATCTCGAAACTGCGGTCACCATCGGCAAGGCGGGTCATGGCGCCGGTGATTTCAGCGATCTTGCGCGAGAAATCCCGCGACAGATAGGCAAGGCCGAGCATCAGCACCGCCGCGCCCACTGCGGCGAGCAGGCCGAGGATCACGATCATGTTGAAGAAATAGGCGATCCCGCGCGCTTCCCGCGCCGATCCGTGGGCGGCGATATCGGCGGCCAGTGCGTTGCTGGCGGCGATCACGACATCGCCTTGTCCGGCCACCTTGTCGGCCAGATCATTGGCATCGCCGCCGCTGCGCGCATTGTCGCGGGCTTCGGCATAGGCGGTCTCGAAGCGGGTGAGTTCGGCCCGGATCGCGGCTGCACGCGGGGCAAGATCGGGCGCATCCTTGCTGACCGCCGCTTCGATGGCGGTAACCTGCGAAAGCAACGCGCCTGCCGCATTGCGCTGCGCATCGCGCGCGGCGCTGCCCCGGTCATAAATTGCGCGCACCGAATGATAGCGCAGTTCGCCCGCGCCTGATTGCAACTGCCCGGCAGCGACCAGCGTTTCCTGCACATGGGCAGAGGCGTTGTAGCGGTTCCACAATTCACCAAGGCCCAGCCCCAGCACCATCACCATCACCACGCCGAGGCCCAGCACCGCGCCGAACACGGTGTTGATCTTGCGCGACAGCGACAGGTTGCGGAACCACGCCATGCGTTCGAGCAGCGAGATGCGGGGGGCATGGCCTGCAGGCGGCGCTGCGAATTCGCTGTCCTCGATCGCGAAGTCGCTTCTGAGATCGCGTACGAAGTCGGGAACGGCCTGTTCCTCGCGCCGGTCCTGCAAACTCATCATGTTCATGCCGCGTGTTCCCCGGGGGTTTTCGTTTCAAGCTTTGATGAAGGAAAATACTTTCCAAAAGCTTGATCCGGGGGACTACCTGGCGGCTTAGAGCACCTTCCGACCAATCCGGGTCACCCGGATTGGTCGGAAGGTGCTCTAGAGCCGATCACTCGTCCCAGCAGGCCTCGCGCTTGCTGCGGCTGATCCGTAGCCGCATCGCGCCGTCATCAGCGGGCCATTGATGGATGAAACCATCGGCTTGCCCGTCCTCCCAATCCGCCGGTGTCATGGGCGCATGGGCAAGTGACAGCCAGGTGCCGTTTTCGGGAAAGCGTGTGAAACAGCCAGGGCGCGCAGCGCGGCGGGCGGCAAGGGCTGCGACATGATCTTCAAGCGCCGTGTCGCGGCCCGCCCAGTCCACCGGCATATCCTGACAATAGGCATTGTTGTTGCCATGCTGGGTGCGGCCGAATTCGTCCCCTGCGGTGAGCATGATCGTGCCGGTTGAAGCGAACAGCGTGCCCAGCAGCGCACGCAGATCGGCAGCGCGGCGGGCGTGGATGGCGGGATCATCGCTCGGCCCTTCGGCCCCGCAGTTCCACGAATGGTTTTCGCCATGCCCGTCGCGGCCCTCCTCGCCATTGGCGTGGTTGCGGCGGTGTTCGTAGCTGACGGTGTCTGCGAGCGTGAAACCGTCATGCGCGGCGAGGAAATTGACGCTCCGGCAATTGCTCCCGAACAGATCCGACGATCCGGCGATGCGGGTGGCGAGCGTGCCGATACCCGCATCCCCGCGCCAGAAACGGCGCACATCATCGCGGAAACGATCGTTCCATTCGAGCCAGTTCGGTGGGAAGCGCCCCAGCTGATAGCCGCCCGGGCCAATGTCCCACGGCTCTGCGATCATGATGCGGTCGGCAAGGCAGGCCTCGGCGGCGATTTCGGCAAAGATCGGCGCGTGGGGATCAAACCCGGGGCCGCGCGCGATGACGGGGGCAAGATCGAAGCGAAAGCCATCGACGCCGCAGTGGCGCACGAAATGCACGAGGCTGTCGATCAGCAGCTGCCGCACGGCGGGGTTGGCGAAATCGAGCGTGTTGCCGCAGCCGGTGTCGTTGATCAGGCTGCCATCAGGGGCGCGGGCATAGGCCGCAGGATCAAGCCCCCGCAGACTGAGCGTGCCGCCGTGGACATCGCTTTCGCCCGAATGGTTGAAGACCATATCGAGGATCACGCCGATCCCGGCATCGTGCAGCGCCGCCACGGCCTCGCGCAGTTCGCTCACGCCGCCCGGACACAGCCCCGGATCAAGCGCCATCATGGCGACCGGGTTATAGCCCCAGTGGTTTGCAAGCCCCAGCGGCGGCAGGTGGCGCTCGTCAATCCACGCGGTGACCGGCATAAGCTCCACCGCCGTGACGTGGAGCTTTGCCAGATGCGCGATCACGGCAGGATGGGCGAGCGCGGCGATGGTGCCGCGCTGCTCGGGCGGCACATCGGGGTGCAGCATGGTGAAGCCGCGCACGTTGATTTCGTAGATCAGCCCGCCGCGCCGGAAGCGGGGCGGGGCCGGGGGGACTTGCGGCAGAGGCCCTGTCACGATGGCGCGAGGCACCAAATCGGCGGTATCCTCACCAAAGGCGGCAAGGCGCGGGTGCTGCACGAACCGCCGGTCGAGTTCCAGCGCATAGGGATCGACCAGCAGCTTGGCCGGATCAAACCACAGGCCGCGTTCCGGCGCATAAGGGCCGTGGGCGCGGTAGCCATAGCGGGTGCCGGTGAGGTTGCCGGGCAAGTCGAGCGTCCACACCTCGCTGTGCGGCTGCATCGCATGGCGCGTTTCGCGCTCGTCCCCAAACTCGCCGTCGAACAGGCAAAGTTCCACCGCTTCGGCCAGCGGTGCGCGCACGGCAAAGCGGGTGGTGTCGCCTGTGACCTGCGCGCCGAGGCGTTCGCTCACGTCACCACATCGGGCGCGGTTCGCCCGGTGTGCGCGGCGATCCCGGCGATGGCTTCAGCGGCCGCGATCAGATCGGCGAGCATCGCCGGGGTCTCCTCTGCCAGCCGCCCGTCCGGGGCCTCGTAACGTTCAAGATAGACCCGCAAGGTCGCGCCTTCTGTCCCCGTGCCCGACAGGCGGAACACGATCCGCGAACCGCAGGCGAACATCACCCGCACGCCCTGCTTGTGGCTTTGCGAGCCATCGACCGGATCGGTGTAGCCGAACTGATCGGCAGCGCTGACCGTGAGCGGCCCGAAACTGCGCCCCGGCAGGCCCTCAAGCGAAGCCTCCAAAGCTGCCATCAGCGCGTTCGCCTTTTCGCTCTCGATCGCTTCGTAATCATGCCGCGCATAGTAATTGCGCCCGAACCGCGCCCAATGTTCCCGCGCCAGTTCCGCCACAGGCCTGCCCGTCACCGCGAGGATGTTGAGCCACAAGAGCACCGCCCACAGCCCGTCCTTCTCGCGCACGTGATCGCTGCCGGTGCCCGCGCTTTCCTCGCCGCAGATGGTGGCTTTGCCTGCATCGAGCAGCGTGCCGAAGAATTTCCACCCCGTCGGCGTCTCCCACAGCGGGATACCGAGCGCCTCGGCCACCCGGTCAGCCGCCGCGCTGGTGGGCATCGAACGGGCAATGCCTTTCAGCCCGCCTGCATAGGCAGGGGCAAGGTGCGCATTGGCCGCCAGCATCGCCAGCGAATCCGAAGGCGTGATGAAGACGCCCTTGCCGATGATGAGGTTGCGGTCCCCGTCACCGTCCGATGCCGCACCGATCACCGGGGCATCAGCCGACATCATCAGGTCGTAGAGGTCTTTGGCGTGAACAAGGTTGGGATCGGGGTGATGCCCGCCAAAATCCTCCAGCGGCACGCCGTTCCTGACGGTGCCTGCCGGAAAGCCCAGCCGCCCTTCGAGAACCTCGTGGGCATAAGGCCCGGTCACCGCGTGCATCGCATCGAAGGCCATGGTCAGCGCCCCGCCTGCCACGGCGGCGCGGATGGCGGGAAAATCGAACAATTCCTCCATCAGATCGGCATAGTCGGCGACGGGGTCGATCACGTCGACCGCCATATCGCCAAGCTGCGAAGTGCCGATCCGGTCAAGATCGACGCTGCCCTCCACCATCATCCAGCGGTCAATGGTTTGCGTGCGGGCATAGATCGCCTCGGTCACGGCCTCAGGTGCGGGGCCGCCATTGGCGATGTTGTACTTGATGCCGAAATCTTCCTCCGGGCCGCCGGGATTGTGGCTGGCCGACAGGATCAGGCCTCCGCTCGCACCATATTTGCGGATCACGTGACTGGCGGCGGGGGTGGACAGGATGCCGCCTTGCCCCACCAGCACCCGCGCATAGCCATTGGCTGCCGCCATCCGGATCGCCTGTGCGATGACGGTGCGGTTGTGATAACGCCCGTCCCCGCCGATCACCAAGGTCGATCCCGCGGGGCGTTCGGCCACCTCGAACACCGACTGGATGAAGTTTTCGGCATAATTGGCCTGCGCAAACACCCGCACTTTCTTGCGCAGGCCCGATGTGCCGGGCTTTTGCCCGTCCAAGGGCGTGGTGGCGACGGTCGTGGTCATCCCTGTTCCTCGA
>JAGKSZ010000012.1 GCA_018991295.1 Porphyrobacter sp.
GCGACCTGCGAGGATTTCGTCAAGGCGATCGAGGATGGGGCCGGGATCGACCTCAGCCAGTTCCGCCGCTGGTATTCGCAAGCCGGCACGCCGCGGGTGGCCGTCAGTCAGACGGTCGAGGGCGAGACCTTGAAGCTCACCCTGAAGCAGACCGTTCCTGCCACCCCCGGTCAGCCCGACAAGCTGCCCATGCCGATCCCGCTGAGGGTTGCGGTCCATTCGCGCTCCGGCGTGCTGGGGGCTGAACAGCTGGTGGTGCTGGAGGGTGAGGAGCAGACCTTTGATCTCCCGCTCACTGGGTCACAGCCGGTCGTCTCGATCAATCGTGGCTTTACCGCTCCGGTCGTGATCGAGCGTGATCTGGTGCGTGAGGATCTGGTGTTCCTCGCCGCCCATGATGATGACCCCTTTGCCCGCTCGGAAGCACTGCAGGAACTGGCGGTCGGGCATCTGGTGGGCGCTGCCAGCGGCACTGTGTCGGCAGACGATCGGGCGGCGGGCCAAGCGGCGATCATCGGCGCGTTCGCCTCCAGCCTTGCCGACAATGCACTCGACGATGCGATGCGCGGCGAATTGCTGGTTCTGCCGTCGGAGACCTACCTGTTCGAAGCGATGGCGACCGGCGATCGCAAGGCCGATCCCGGCGCGATCCATGCCGTGCGCGAAGGGCTGAAAGCCGCCATCGGCACGGCACTCCGCGGCGAGTGGCAGGCGCTCCACGCGCGCGCCTCGGCGGTGGCGCTCGACGATCCGGCAGGGCGCGGAGCTCGGAAGGTCAAGACGCAGGCGCTGGTCTATCTCGCCGCGGCCGATCCGGCGCGCGCGGCGGAGCTGGCGGCGGCGCAATACGACGCCGCGGACAACATGACCGACCGGCAGGGCGCGCTGATGGTGCTGGGCGGGCTCGACACCCCGGAGCGCGCCGAAAAGCTCGCGGCCTTCTATGAGCGGTACAAGGGCAACGCGCTGGTGGTGGACAAGTGGTTCACGCTTCAGGCGCTCTCGCTCCATCCCGATGTCATCCAGCACGTGCGCGAATTGGCTGAGCATCCCGACTTCACCATGAAGAACCCGAACCGCGTGCGTTCCTTGCACATGGCCTTTGCGGGCAATCCCAAGGGCTTCCACAAGGCGGACGGCGAGGGTTACCGCATGGTGGCCGACGTGATCCTCGCGCTTGATCCGATCAACCCGCAGACGGCGGCACGCTTTGTGCCCTCGCTGGGCCGGTGGCGGCGGATCGAGCCGGGCCGGGCCGCGCTGATGAAGGCCGAGCTGGAGCGCATCCTTGCCGCCGGCAACCTCTCGCGCGACACCTTCGAGCAGGTCAGCCGCTCGCTGGAAGGCTGAGCTGACGGGCTTCCAGATCGAGACCGCGCCGGTGCTGGCGGGCGTGCCGCACGGCTTCTTCGGCAGCCAGGGCGGCGCGCACCAGTTCGGCTTCGGCGGGCCGGGCGACGGGGCCGAGGTGCGCGCCTTGCGGGCTGCGGCGGCTGACGCGATGCTTACTGGCGGACGCCTTGCCGCGCCGCATCAGGTCCATTCGCCCGATGTGGTGACGGTGACCGCTGCATGGGACGATGCCGCACAAGGCCGCCCGGTGGCCGATGCGGTCGTCACGGCGATGCCGGGCATCGTGCTGGGCATAGTTACGGCCGACTGCGGCCCGATCCTGTTTGCCGACCGCGAGGCGGGCGTGATCGGCGCGGCCCATGCCGGATGGCGCGGGGCGGTGGAGGGCGTGCTGGAGAACACCATCGCCGCGATGGAGGCGCTCGGCGCAACCCGCACCAACATCGCCGCCGTGCTGGGGCCGACCATCGCGCAGGCCAGTTACGAAGTCGACGCTCCGTTCCGCGCGCGCTTTCCTGCTGATGCGGAGAGCTTTTTTGCACCCGCGCCCGAGCGCGACGGCGCGGCGCGCTGGCACTTTGACCTGCCTGGCTTCATCATGGCGCAGCTGGCGGCGGCAGGTCTTAGCAAAATTGCGGATACGGGCCGGGATACATTCTCACATCTCGCGCGTTACCATTCGCACAGACGCTCCACGCAGGCTGGTGAGGCGAATTATGGTCGGCAGATCAGCATGATCGCGCTGCCTTGATCCGCCCTTGCACAGGCCAGAACGGGGCTTGACGAAAACACGGTTGGAATCTCGCAGGATTGCCGTTAATTGCGCGCCCCAAGTTTCGGGTGAGGTGCGTCAAGGTGTTCCTCGGGCCCCGAAACAGGGACCAATCGACGGATCGGCTCAGGGGCACTTGCGGCCCCGCAATGCAAAACCACGCCGCGCAGGCCTTTCCGGCGCGGCAAAACGAGCAGGGTAAGACGAAATGGCTACTGACACGGCCGCTACCACTGAAGTCTCCGCCGCCGAAGAAGGCGTGCGCCGCCGCGACTGGATTCACATCGCCGCGCTTGGCACGGCAGGCGTTGGCGGGGCCTCGGTGTTGTTCCCGCTGATCTCGCAGATGGCGCCTTCGCAGGACGTGCTGGCTGCCAGCACCACCGAGGTCGATGTCGGTGCGATCCAGCCCGGCCAGTCGATCAAGGCGACCTTCCGCAAGCAACCGCTGTTCGTGAAGCGTCTGACGGCTGAAGAAATCGCCAAGGCCAAGGCCGATGATGGCGCTGCCATGCGCGATCCGGCCAAGCTGGCTGATCGCACCAAGGCCGGCCATGAAGATGTTCTGGTCACCATGGGCGTTTGCACCCACCTCGGCTGCGTGCCGCTGGGTGCTGCCGAAGGCGAGAGCAAGGGCGAATTCGGCGGGTACTTCTGCCCCTGCCACGGCTCGCACTATGATGTCGCCGGCCGCATCCGCAAGGGCCCTGCGCCGCTCAACCTCAAGGTGCCGGAATACACCTTCACTTCCGACACCGTCATCCGGGTCGGGTGATCGCCCGTATCTGCGCCGACACAATAATCGCCTGACCTTCCATCCGATCAAGCCGAGAGAACGCCATGAGTTTCGCCTGGGCCAAGCAATATGAACCGCAGACCGCACTGACCAAGTGGCTGGACGAGAAACTTCCGCTGCCGCGGCTCGTCTACAACGCGGTCGGGGCCGGTTATCCGGTGCCGCGCAACCTCAACTACATGTGGAACTTCGGCGTGCTCGCCGGTTTCTTCCTTGTGGTGCAGATCGTCACCGGCGTTGTGCTGGCGATGCATTATGCCGCCAACCAGACGGTCGCCTTCGCGACGGTCGAGCACATCATGCGCGACGTCAACTACGGCTGGATGCTGCGTTACGCCCACGCCAACGGGGCGAGCTTCTTCTTCATCGTGATCTACCTGCACATTTTCCGCGGGTTCTACTACTCGTCCTACAAGGCCCCGCGCGAGATGATCTGGCTGCTCGGCGTGGTGATCTTCCTGCTGATGATGGCGACCGCCTTCATGGGCTACGTGCTGCCCTGGGGCCAGATGAGCTTCTGGGGCGCGCAGGTGATCACCGGCCTGTTCAGCGCGATCCCGCTGGTGGGCGAATCGCTGCAGGTGTGGCTGCTCGGCGGCTTCTCGCCTGGTAACGCCGCGCTCAACCGCTTCTTCTCGCTGCACTTCCTCCTGCCCTTCGTGATCGCGGGCGTCGTGATCCTGCACATCTGGGCGCTGCACATCCCGGGCTCGTCGAACCCGACCGGCGTCGAGGTGAAGCAGGAATCGGACACCGTGCCCTTCCACCCGTACTATACCGCCAAGGACGGTTTCGGGCTCGGCGTGGTGCTGATCCTGTTCACCGCGATGGTGTTCTTCCTGCCCAACGCGCTGGGCCACCCGGACAACTACATCGAAGCGAACCCGCTCTCGACCCCGGCGCACATCGTGCCCGAATGGTACTTCTGGCCGTTCTACGCGATCCTGCGCGCCTTCACGGGTGACCTTTCGATCCCCTTCACCGGCATTGTGCTGATCCCGGCCAAGCTGCTCGGCGTGATCGCGATGTTCGGTTCGATCCTGCTGTGGTTCATCCTGCCCTGGCTGGACAAGAGCCCGGTGCGTTCGGGCCACTATCGCCCGATGTTCCGCAAGTTCTTCTGGTTCGGCCTCATTCCCTGCATGATCGCGCTGTTCGTGTGCGGCGGGGCCCCGGCGGAAGAGCCCTATGTGGTCATCAGCCAGATCGCGACGGCCTATTACTTCCTTCACTTCCTGGTGATCCTGCCGATCATCAGCCAGATCGAAGTGCCCAAGCCCCTGCCCTTCTCGATCACCGATGCGGTGCTCGGGCAGGACAAGGCTGCCGAAGCCCCGCGCACCGGATCGGTGGATGGTGGCGACACCGGCACCGCCCCCGAAGGTTCGCTGCAACCGGCCGAGTGATCGGCCGGGAACAGCCCCAAGCAATCTGAACCGATAACGAGAAAGAGTTCGGACATGACTATTCGTCTCGGAGGCATCATCGCAGGCCTCGCCATCACCGCGGTGCTGGTGCTGTGGTCGCTCCTGCCCGGTGCCTACAACTACGCCTTCGGCCCCGCGCCGGAACAGCAGCCTTCCTATGCCTTCTACGAGCACGGCGAAGGCCCGGCGGGCGGCTTCTCGTTCGATGGCGCGTTCGGCAAGTGGGACTATGCCCAACTCCAGCGCGGCTATCAGGTCTACAAGGAAGTCTGCGCGGCTTGCCACAGCCTGAAGTTCGTATCGTTCCGCAACCTCAGGCAGCTTGGCTACACCGAAGCTGAAGTGGCGGCCGAAGCGGCGACCTGGACGATCCCCGGCATCGATCCGACCACCGGCGACCAGACGACCAATCCCGGCAAGCCGACCGATGCCTTCCCGCCGGTCTACTATAGCGGCCAGGGCAATCCGCCGGATCTTTCGCTGATCACCAAGGCCCGTCATGACGGTTCCAACTACGTCTATGCCCTGCTCACCGGTTACGGCGAGCCGGACCCCGCCAAGGCGGCCAAGGTTGGCTTCGAAGTGCCCGATGGCCTCTATTTCAACAAGCACTTCCCCAACGTGAACATCGCCATGCCCCAGCCGCTCAGCGATGGTCAGGTGACCTATGCCGACGGCACGGAAAGCAGCGTTGCGCAGATGTCCAAGGATGTCGCCGCGTTCCTGACATGGACCGCCGAACCTTCGCTGGTCGAGCGTCGCCAGACCGGTTGGTTCGTGCTTGGCTTCCTGCTGTTCGCGACCACCCTGGCCTTCCTCAGTTACAAGCAGATCTGGGCCGGTCTGAAGCCGAAGAAGAAGTAAGCCTCCTTAGCCATTCCAACACAGCGGCGCCCCGTCATCCCTTGCGGATGGCGGGGCGCTTGTGCTTTGAGAGGCGCGAAAGGGGCCTCTCCGCCATGACGACGCCGCATCTCTCCTGCGAGGAACTGAAGGCGCTGGTGCGCACCGTGCCGGATTTCCCGCATCCCGGCATCCAGTTCCGCGACATCACCACGCTGATCGGCCACCATCAGGGCATGGCGGCGAGCGTCCACCACCTTGCCGCGACGGCCGCTGAGGCAGGCGCGCACAAGATCGCCGGTATGGAAGCGCGCGGCTTTATCTTCGGCGCAGCGGTCGCGGTCCAACTCGGGATCGGCTTTGTGCCGGTGAGAAAGCCCGGCAAGCTCCCCATCCAGACCATCGGCATCGACTATGCCCTCGAATACGGGACCGACCGGTTGGAGATGGACCCGGGCGCGATCGAGCCCGGGCAGCAGGTGGTGATCGTTGACGATCTGATCGCCACCGGCGGCACGGCGCTGGCTTCGGCCGAGCTGCTGCGCAAGGCCGGGGCGGTGGTCACCCATGCCCTGTTCGTGATCGACCTGCCCGACCTTGGCGGGGCCGAAAGGTTGCGGCAGGCGGGGATTACGGTTGCATCGCTGATGGAATTCGAGGGCGATTGATCGGCTGACCAACCGCTGCTGCCCGGCCCGCCAATGTTTCACGTGAAACCCCGTGCCGGACAGGGGGCGAGCCGGGGTCTGAGAGGAGTCTGGCAGGGGTCTGGCAGGGGTCTGGAGGGGGGCTGAGAGGGGTCAGCGCAGGCCCGGCGCCCAAGCGATGCAAACCCCCCATTGGCCCCGGCCCTTCCCGCCGCCGAATTGCGCGCAACCGCATCAACGCTGTCACATCACTGGAACCACACTATTGGAACCACTGGGGCCCGCAGCGGGTTGTAATTGTGTAACACCCTCGTCTATGCCCCATGGCACACCGGGTCTGCGCGCAGGGCCAGTGGCCCATCGCATGACCCTTGCAAGGAAGGACTGCCGGGACCGCCGATGGCCAGTGCCATGACGCTTCTGACGCTGGTGGCGCTACCATTTCTTGCCGCCCTTGGGATCGCGCTGTGCCACGGCGCGGCGCGTATCGTGCATTCCGCCATCGCCGCTGCTGCCAGTGCAGCAGGCCTTGCGCTTATCGCCAGCCTCGCCGTGCCCGCGCTGTCCGGCACCCCGCCAAGTGCGACGTGGCAATGGGTCCCCGCGCTCGGCCTCGACCTCACCTTGATGGTCGATCCGCTGGGGTGGATGTTCGCCCTGCTGATCCTCGGCATCGGGCTGCTGGTGGTGATCTTTGCGCACACCTATCTTTACAAGGGCGAGGACACGGGGCGCTTCTTTGCCAGCCTGATGCTGTTTCAGGGCGCGATGCTGGGCATTGTGATTGCCGGTAACGTCCTGCTGCTGCTGGTGTTCTGGGAACTGACCAGCCTTGCCTCATTCCTCCTAATCGGGTTCTGGCAGCACAAGGCCGAAGCGCGGGCGGGTGCGCGCATGGCGCTGGCGATCACCGGGGGCGGGGGCCTCGCGCTGATCGGGGGCATGGTGCTGCTGGGCGTGGCCGCGGGCAGTTTCGATCTTGCCACGATCCTGACGCGGGGCGACATCGTCAGGGCATCGCCGCTTTACCCCGCGATCCTCGGGCTGATCCTGCTGGGCTGCTTCACCAAATCCGCGCAGTTCCCGTTCCATTTCTGGCTGCCCCACGCGATGGCCGCGCCCACCCCGGTCAGCGCCTATCTCCATTCGGCAACGATGGTGAAGGCAGGCGTGTTCCTGCTCGCCCGGCTGTGGCCGGTGCTGGCGGGGACGGAAGCCTATACGCTGATCGTCACCACCACCGGCCTTGTGACGATGATCTTCGGCGCGGGCGTGGCGCTGTTCCGGCATGATCTCAAAAGCATCCTTGCCTATTCCACCATCTCGCAGCTGGGGATGCTGGTGATGCTGCTCGGCTTCAGCCTTGAGGCTGCCGCGCTCGCCGCCGTGCTGCACATCATCAACCATGCCGCCTTCAAGGCCGCCTTGTTCATGAGCGCCGGGATCGTCGAGCATGAAACCGGCACCCGCGATATTCGCCGCCTTGGCGGCCTTGCCAAGGCGATGCCGGTGACCGCGCTGATCGCGACGCTGGCTGCGGCCTCGATGGCGGGGCTGCCGCCGCTGGGCGGGTTTATCTCGAAGGAGCTGATGCTTTACCAGACCCCCAAGCTGGCGCTGCTGGGCCAGCCGTGGCTGCTGCCCGCACTGGCGACGATCGGCGCGACCTTATCGGTCGGCTATTCGCTGCGGCTGGCAGGGCACCTGTTCTTCGGCCCCCCGCGTGAGGCCGAACCCTTTGCCCGCGCGCATGATCCAACGCCTGCCATGTGGGCAGCGCCTGCGCTGCTGACGGGGCTGGCGGTGCTGCTGGGCCTTGTCCCGATGGGGCTGGCCGCGCCGCTGGTGGGGGCGGTGACAGGCGCTGTCACCGGCACCGCGCCGCCGCAGGTGGAGCTGGCGCTGTGGCACGGGGTCAATCTGGCGCTGATCCTCAGCCTTCTGGCGGTGGCAGGTGGAGCGGTGCTGCTGTGGCGCCACGCCGGGCTGCTGGCCGCGTGGGAGCGCGCCGCGCTGCCCGATGCCAAGCGGATGTTCGAACGCACGCTTGGCCTTCTCGACACCTCCGTGCGCCGGCTGATGGTAGCCAGCCATACCCCCAGCTTGCAGAATATGCTGCTGGCCAGTTTTACGGTCACAACCCTGCTGGTGATCGAAGGCGCGCTGACAGGCGGCGGGGTGCTGACCGGCACGCGCGCGCTTCTGCCTGCCAATTTCCCGGCGATCATCGCCTGGGTGCTGCTGATCGCGGCCACGCTGGCGGTGGTGCTGGAAGCGCGCAACCGTTTGCGGGTGCTGATCTATATCAGCGTCATCGGCCTCATCATCAGCCTTGCCTTTGCGGTGCTTTCCGCCCCCGATCTGGCGCTGACGCAGATTTCGGTTGAGGTGGTAACGGTGCTGCTGATGCTGCTGGCGCTCAACCTCTTGCCCAAGCGGCCACCGCTGTTGTCCAGCCCGCCGCGCAAGGCCTGCGATGCGGCGCTGGCGCTGGCTGGCGGGGTGCTGGTGGGCGGGATTGCCTGGGCCATGCTGACCCGTGATCCCGGACCGAGCATCGCCGCCTTCCACCTTGCCAATGCCAAGCCGGGCGGCGGGGGCACCAATGTGGTCAATGTGATCCTCGTCGATTTCCGCGCCTATGATACGCTGGGCGAAATCATCGTGCTGGGGATTGCGGGCCTCGGCATCTTTGCCCTGCTCGATACGGCAGCGGTCGGTGCGGCGGGGGCGCGGCTCAGGGCCTGGCGGGCCGAAATGGCCTACTCGCCCGAGCGCCACCCGATGATGCTGGTCACCGCCAGCCGCATCATCCTGCCGCTGACACTGATGGTGGGGATTTTCCTGTTCCTGCGCGGGCACAACCAGCCGGGCGGCGGGTTCATTGCCGCGCTGGTGGTGGCAGCGGCGTTCCTGGTGCAATATCTGGCCGCCGGTTTCGATTGGTCGGATGCGCGCAAGCCCTTTGGCGAACACAATCTGATCGGCTGGGGCGTGCTGGTGGCGATGGCCACCGGGCTTGGCGCGATGGCGCTGGGATCGCCGTTCCTGACCAGCTGGTTCGATTATTTCAGCCTGCCGCTGATCGTCAAGTTCGAACTGGCGAGCGCGATGCTGTTCGATACGGGGGTGTTCCTGACTGTGCTGGGCGCAGTGATGCTGGCGCTGGCGCAGCTGGCCCATATCGGCCAGCGGGCGGCGCGGGCGACCGCTGATGTGGGCGCCGATGCGGGCGCCGATGCGGGCGCCGATGCCGAAGGGGGGGATGGGCGATGACCTTCGAATTCCTCATCGCTTCTGCGATTGGCGTGCTGGTGGCAGGCGGCATCTACCTTGCCCTGCGCGCCCGGACCTTTCAGGTGGTGCTGGGGCTGACGCTGATCTCTTATGCTGTAAACCTGTTCCTGTTTGCCAGCGGCAGGCTGATGCTGGAGTCACACGACAAGCCTAGGACAAGACGATCAGCGAATACTCCGATCCCCTGCCGCAGGCGCTGGTGCTGACCGCGATCCTCATCACCTTCGGCATGACCGCCTTTGTGGTGATCCTTGCGCTGCGCAGCTTCCTTGAAACCGGCAGCGATCATGTCGATGGCGACAAGGTGCCCTGCGATGCGCAGGATGGGCTGGCCGATGGCGGTGCAGGGGACGACAAGCCGTGAACCTTGCCGATCACCTGCCGATCCTGCCGGTTGCCATTCCCGCGCTTGCCGCGCCGGCGGCGCTGCTGCTGATGCGGCGGCGGCGCGGGCTGGCGGTGGGCATCGCCTTTGCCGCGAGCCTGTTGCAGCTGGCAGCGGCGCTGGCCTTGCTGGGGCAGGGGTCGGGCGGGACGATCCTGGCCTATGCCCTTGGCGATTGGCTCGC
>JAGKSZ010000124.1 GCA_018991295.1 Porphyrobacter sp.
AGCCGACCGCGGCCGAGATCAGGCTCATGATGATCGCGATATAGAGGCCCCAGCGCCCCCCGATGCGGCCCGAGGGGATCGGGCGGTCGGGCTCGTTGATGGCGTCGACATGGCGGTCGAACCAGTCGTTCACCGCCTGGCTGGTGCCGCAGACCAGTGGCCCGGCGAGCATCACGCCGCCCGCGACGAACCACCAGCGCCCCTCGAGCCCCGCGCCCGAGGAGACGGCGCCGCACATGAAGGCCCACATCGGCGGGAACCATGTGATCGGCTTCATGAGTTCGAGAATGTCGGCCGCTCTCAGCCCGCGGGACGGACGGTTGGCCGGGTTGGGCACGGTGCGATTCGAGGGTACCGAGTGCTCCATGTCCTGAGGCTATGCCTGACAGGGTAGAGCGTCAAATTATTTTGACACTTTATTTTGCCCAAAAGCCGCTTTTGGCGTTAAAAATCGCCAACACCCGGTTGGACATGTCATTCTGGGACGTGTCAGAAAAGTTGACAGTTGGAAAATCGGGGCATTTTCGGGTGGTTGCGCCAGACCCCTTGCCAACCCCTGCCAGACCCCTCGCAGACCCCCTCCAGACCCCTGCCAGACCCCGGTCAGGACCGGGCTCGGATGGGGTTTTTGGTGGTCACCTGTAATGATGGAGATGGCCTACAGGCCGGATTTGCCTACTCGCCGTCACCGGCCAGATTGCCCAGCCCATAGCGGTGCAGTTTGGAATAAAGGCTCTGGCGCGACAGGCCGAGAATTTCGGCGGCAGAGGCGCGGTTGTCCGAGGTGTAACTCAGCGCCGCCTCGATGCACAGGCGCTCGATCAGATCGGTGCTTTCGCGCACGATATCCTTGAGGCTCATCCGGCCGACCAGTTCGGTCAGCTGTTCAACCGAGCGCGGCAGATCCTGCTGACCGGGCGGCAGATCGCGCAGGCGGCGGCCAATGGGGCGGATCACGAAGGCGTAATAGCCATCCTCACCCGAGGTGCGAACAGCTGATAATTCAATCGGTTCGCCTTCGATTTCATGGCCCACCCGCAGCACTGTGGCGACATTGCGGGCCGCGCCATGCTGGTCGATCTGGCCTTCGATGAGGTCAAGATCAATGCCTGGACGACCGATCGATTCCGAAAGGTGGCGCCCACGCAGCTGATCGACGCTGGCGGCCTGCAACATCTCGACAAAGGCGGCATTGGCGGTAACGATTTCAAGGTTGCCATCGGCCACCACGAATGCATCGGGCATCTGATCGACAAGCGCGAGAACGGGGGAAAAGTCGCCCGCCGGACGATCTGTCGCGGGCACCAGCCGGACCAGCAGAAACTGGCCGCGATCCTGGGTAAAGCCGTTGACGCTGGCCATGACTTCGCGCGCGCCCCGGGCGATGCGGATGCGCGCCGGGCTGACCGTATCCGACACGAGCGCCGCGCCAACCAGCGATTGCAGCGCATCGTGCGAAGACTTGTCGATGAAGGTAACCAGCTTCTTGCCCGGCAAGCCTGCGGGCCGTGCGCCAACCAGCAAGTGCGCGGCCGGGTTTGCCTCGCGGATGCGCAGCGTACCCGCTTCGACGATCATTACAGGTTCGGTCGAACGCTCGAACAGCATCCGGTAGCGCGCTTCGAGCTGGCGCATCCTGAGATAGTCGCGCTCCAGCGATTGCTGGACCTGCAGCAGGCGCTGCTGGAGCCTGCCCGCTTCGCGCAGATCGCGTCCGAAAGCGATGCGATGTTCGCCGCCATTGACGCTGAGTACGGCATAGCGGATCGGCACATCGCCATCGCGTGATGGATGGTTGACCTGCCGCCAGTGCTGCACTTCGCCGCGCCGGGCGGCGGCAAGCATCTCCATGATTTTAGTGCGGGATTCGTCGGTAACGGTTTCGATCCAGTTGGTGCCGACCATGTTTTCAAAACCGGGAAACTCCCGCGGATCGAAGGAGGCATCAAGGATGGTGCCGGTATCGTCGAGCACCAGCGTGACATCGCCTGCAACCATCGCCAGCTTCATCGCCGCATCGGCATCGAGCGTGTTGAACAGCTCGGCCGCCTTCCCGAACGGGTGCTTGCCTTCGATCGAATGTTTGCGGGTGAGCATGGCCGTTGCTGAACCTACCCGAGGTTCAAATGACGGGCAGCAACAGTCTCCACCAGCGCATTGGCGGTCTCGAGCGCGGTAAGCGCATCGGCACCGGTGCCATCTGCCCCCACTGTCACCGCCATTCCGGGATTCTCGTTGATCATTCGCCCGCCGACCAGCACGATGATGTGAGGATTGGCCGATACGTTGCGTATCGCCTGGATGAGATTGCTTAAGGCGGCGCTAGGACAATCGCGGGCAAGCGTCAATCCTACGAGGTCGAAGGGCTGACGGGCCAACCGGTCGAGCAGTTCGCGGCGCTCAGGCTTGACCAGCGCCTCGCTGCGCCAACCGCCCCGGGCGAAGACCTCCTCGAGCATGAGGGTGCCGAAATTGTGGTGGTCCCCCGGCATTGGCGTGAACAGCGCGCTGTGAGGCAGGGCAAGGCCGGCCAGATCGACCGGCGCACGGGCCGCCACTTCGCGCATGACTTCCTGAAGGCGCCACAAACCCATTGTAACGTCGAGGAAATCGCACTCGTCACGCTCCCACATCTCACCCAGCTTGCGAGCTGCAGGGGCGAGCAGATCGAGGCAGATCGTCTCAACCGAGGCGCCCTTCGCCATGAAGGCATCCACCTCCTCCAGCAGCGCGGCAGCCTCAAGACGGAGCGGCAGCATGGCAAAACGCGTGGCCTCATCCGAGGAGATCGCGCGCAACATCCGCGGTCGGGTGCGGTTCTGGGTGGCAGAATGCGCCATCAGCAAGCGCGGGATAATCTCGCTCTCGATGATGGTGTTCACCGAATCGACCTGATCAGGGTGCGGCGCGGTGCGGCGCCTTACAGCTTCGAGCGGCGCGGCAATCACGCCTCTCAGGCCAGCACTAAACATCCCGGATGCCTTAGATTCTGCCATTCGTCAGACCCTCCCAGGTCATGCGGACGAACCTTCCGCAGGAGGTAGTGACCGCCTGAAAAAACGGCCTTGGCCCTGATCCCGAAAAGCCAGCGATTCTTATCTACGCCTTTTTCGGCGCGTAGGCAAACGCACTTACCTGCGCAGGTCCAACCGTCAACAATCTTGAACGTCCAATTCATTTGACACTTATGTTGGAAAGCGTAATGATCCGAGTCTGAGAGAAAAGGCTAACGCATCAAATGACTCGGACGGATCACGAATCCCCGGTCGAACCTGGAACCACGGTGAAGGGGGCGGGCCACAAGCGGGGCAAATCCCATGCGCTTTACACCGCAGAGGAAAGGCGGCGGCGGGATGGCTCGGTCTGGACGATCGTGCAGGGCGTGCTTGCGCCGGTGCAGTTTCTCGTCTTCCTCGTCAGTCTCGGCCTTGTGATCCGCACCCTTTCCACTGGGGAAGGCGCTTGGTCCGCCGATGCCTCGATCGTCATCAAGACGCTGGTGCTCTACACCAT
Organism: Porphyrobacter sp.; assembly: GCA_018991295.1. Lineage (GTDB taxonomy): Bacteria > Pseudomonadota > Alphaproteobacteria > Sphingomonadales > Sphingomonadaceae > Erythrobacter. Next base: position 3,514 of record JAGKSZ010000124.1, read on the forward strand.
CATGATCACCGGCTCGATCTGGGAGAAGGTGGTGTTCGGCAAATGGCTGTTCGCCCCCGCCTTCTTTTGGGAAGATGTGTTCTCAATGCTCGTGCTGGCGCTGCACAGCCTTTATCTTGTCATGCTGCTGCGCGGGATTGGTACAACAGAGCAGCGCCTGCTGGTCGCCTTGGCGGGCTACGGTGCCTACGTCATCAACGCGGGACAGTTCCTGTGGAAACTGCGCATGGCCCGGCTTGAGGGTGCGGCCATGCCCGCAGCGGTGACGGCATGAGCAGCGCGGCAACCCTTCTCGATGGCTGCGCAGCAGAGCTTGCGCGTCCCGCCGCCGATACCCAGCGGCCAATCCTGCGGGAACGCGGCCAGCGCGAGGTGTTTTGCGGGCTCACGGGGATCATCTGGCTGCACCGCAAGATGCAGGACGCCTTCTTCCTCGTGGTCGGTTCGCGCACCTGCGCCCATCTGCTGCAATCGGCCGCAGGTGTGATGATCTTCGCCGAACCGCGCTTTGCCACCGCCATCATGGAAGAGCGTGACCTTGCCGGCATGGTCGATGCGCAGGATGAGCTTGACCGGGTGGTGAACCGCCTTCTCGAACGCCGCCCCGATATCCGCACGCTGTTTCTTGTCGGATCGTGTCCCTCAGAGGTGATCAAGCTTGATCTCGCCAAGGCAGCGCAGCGCCTCGGCGCCGTGCATATGCCCCGTGTCCGCATCCTCAACTATTCGGGAAGCGGCATCGAGACGACCTTCACCCAAGGCGAGGACGCCTGCCTTGCCGCGCTCGTACCGGTCATGCCCGCCCTGCCCGCCGACGCGCCGCAAGAGCTGCTGATCGTCGGCAGCCTGCCCGATATCGTTGAAGACCAGTTCCTGCGCCTGTTTGCCGATCTCGGCATCGCCAGGGTCGGCTGCCTGCCCGCTCGCAACGCCCGCGATCTGCCCGCTATCGGCCCGAACACCCGCTACCTCCTTGCCCAGCCCTTCCTTGGCGAGACCGCGATGGCGCTCGAAGGGCGCGGCGCGACCCGGATCGAGGCGCTGTTTCCGTTCGGCGTGGAAGGCACCTCGGACTGGCTGCGTGCCGCTGCCAAGGCCTTCAACATCGATCCCGCGCTGACCGAACAGGTGATCGCACCGGGCCGCGAACGCGCCCGCATCGCGCTGTCCAAACTGCGCCCGCAACTGGAAGGCAAGCGCATCAGCTTCCTGC
>JAGKSZ010000013.1 GCA_018991295.1 Porphyrobacter sp.
TCGCGGGCGCGCTGGCGCTGGCGGCAAGCCCGGTTGCGGCTGAAAAGATCAAGCCCGACCTTGCCGAATACAAGGCGATCGAATTGAAGAACATCGTCTCGGGCAAGGCGCTCTTCCGATCTGGCCAAGGCCTATATCTATATCCGCAGCCCGGAAAACCGGACCAATGGCGTGTTCTTCAAGACCCCGGGGCCGGCGGAAATCGCCAATTATGAAGCCAAATGGCGCGAGGAGTTCGAGGAGGCCAAGGCCGATTACCCCAAGAAGCTGGCGCGTTATGAGGTTGCCAAGAAGGCGGGCCGCCCGCCCAAGGACAAGCCGGTTGAGCCGACCGAGGCGAGCTTTGCCATCGATCCCATCGAACTGCGCATGATCGTGCCCTTCGGTCCGCAATTCGTGTTCGACAAGACCGAAGCGCCCAACAAGAGCTTCAGCTATCTGATCGAGGTGGAGCCGGGCGAATATACCTGGCTTGGCCCGCTGTTCTATCTGCCCGGAACGCCGGTAGCAGGCACGTGCTATTGCATGGGTTCGGTGCGGTTCGAGGCCAAGGCGGGGCAGATCACCTCGCTGGGCGATTTCCTCGGTCAGGGCTGGGCGGATCGCAAGGCGCTGGAGGCGGCCACCGTGATCCGCGAATTTCTGCCCGATCGTCCGGCCAGGGACACTGACTGGAGCGTGCCGGAATCGCTGGCAAGCTATCCCCACGCCAAGGCGGAATTGCGTGCAGCGGGCAAGCGCAACAATTTCCTCAATGCGCTGGTCGGGCGGATGCCGCCTGTTCCGGGGGTGCTGGCCTATGACCGTGACATCCCCATCGATCTGATCGGGCAGGCGCAGATGAAGGTGACGGTGGATGCCGAGGCCCGCCAGCAGGCCGAGGAAGATGCCCGCGGCGCTGACATTGCCGAGGCCGATGCCGCCCTCGCCGCCGAACCTGCGCCTAATCCAGCCCCAGTGCAGTAAGGTTCATGGTCGCTGCGTTGTAGCTCGCCTCGGCCAGCCGCCCGGCGAGCTGGGCGCGGATTGCGCTTACTTTCGCGTTGGCCGCAGTCTCCTCGCGCGCGTTGACAAGGAAGAATTCGCCCGCGCCAAGGCGGAAGCGGGTGCGTTCGGCCTGCACCATCTGGTTGGCCTGCTTGACCTCGGCATCGGCCAGATCGGCCAGCCGGATCGCCGCGCCAAGATTGGCGAGGATGTTGTTCACATCGGTGGTGATCTGATCGGCAATGCGGCGCTGGCGCAGTTCGGTCTCGCGCAGTTCGGCCTCGGCGCGGCTTACCGCCCCGCGTGCGGCGCGGCGCTGGAGCGGCACGGAAAAGGTCAGGCCCACCACGGTATCGGTCGAATCGAAACCCGGCCCGCCCGGCCCGATCTGGCCGAAATCGCGCGACAATTCGACCGACGCGTTCAATGAGGGTTGCAGATCGTTCTGGCGCAGCGCCACGCGGTTGGTGGCGCGTTCGAGCGCGAGCTTGAAGGTCTGGAGCTCGGGGCGGCTCTGGATGACCTCGCTCACCGGGATGGCGGCGAGCGCCTCGGGCCGGGGCACCGCCTTCATCCGCGCAAGATCAGGCAGCATCTCGCGGGTGGGCACCACCATCTGCCCGTCGGCCCCGCGCAGATAAAAGCCAAGGCTGTTCGACGCGGTCAGAAAATCGCGCCGCGCCTGTTCCAGCAGGGTGCGGCGGCGCAGCAGGTTCTGTTCGTTTTCCGTGAGGGCGATGCGCGCGCGGGCGCCTTCGTTCACCTCACGGGTAAGACCGATCTGGCGGGCTTCCGCGATTTCGAGCAGTTCCTCGAACACCCGGATTTCCTCGCCCGCGGCCACCCAGCGCCAATAGGCGCGCAGGGCTTCGTGCTGGACGTTCAATTGCACCAGCATCACATCGAGCCGCGCCTGCGATGCGGCAAGGCGCGTATCCTCGATGGCAAAGCGGCGGCTGTCGATGTCGCGGTTGCGCAGCAGCGAAAACAGCGCGCCGACTTTCACTTCGCCAAGGTTGTTGGTGTAGTTGTAATTCTCGTAAGTCGGGAAGGTCCCGTCCGATACGCGGTAGCTGCCGAACACTTCCGCGCCATAAGGGCGCAGTGGCTGGCGGGCTTCGGCCTTGGCAAAGCCGCCTGAATAAAAGCCGGTGAGCCGGTCGTAATATTCGCCCTTGAGCATCAGATCGAAAGCGCCATCGGCGGACAGCTGATCGGCGCGGGCGGCCGCTTCGCGTTCGAAGGCTTCGAGGATCGCCGGGAAGGTCAGCGCCGATGAACGCAGCACTTCATCCGGTGTCAGCGGGCCATTCTTGAGCGCCACCTCGATCGGTTCGGCATTGGCCACAATGTCCTGTGCGAGCGCGGGCATGGCGGTGCCGGCGCACAGCAGCGCCAGCACTGCGCCCGGCAGCAGCAAAACAGGCTTGTGCGCGTGCGTCACTTGGGCGTCCCGGTGCTTTCAGGCGCCGGAAGCTGCGGCGGGAAGTTGTTGAGCTGACGCCAGATTTCATAGCCCACCGGCACAGTCTCAAGCAGCACCCAGGCCTGCACCGCCGCGCCGAAGCGGACGTAGCGTTCCTCGGGCCAGGCATAGCCATCGAGCTTTTCCTCCGCGATCAGCACACGGAAGCGGCCATCGATCTGCGCGGACTGATCGACCGCGATTACCCGGCCCCCGAAGGTCCCGACCGCAACCGAAGGCCAGCCCGAAAACTGCACCGCTGGCCAGCCTTCGAACTGGATGCGGGCCTGATCGCCCTTGCGCACCAGCGCCACATCGCGCCCGTCGATGAAGATTTCGATCACCCGCGCCGCGCCATCGGGCACGAAGGTGGCGAGCACATCGCCGGCCTTGATGAAGGTTGCGGCATCGCCGGCATTGAGGCTCTGGATGAAGCCATCACGGGGCGCGCGCACGATCTGTTCGGACTGGCGCGACAGGTTCACATCGGCGCGGTTCAAGGCGGCCTGCGCGGCGGCAACCTGGCCTTCGCGTTCGGCAATGCGGATCTGCGCCTGTTCGAAATCGCGCCTTGCAGCAAGCCCGGCCTCGAACAGTTCGCGGGTGCGGCGTTCGTCGATCCGGGCGGTGGCGAGCGCGCTCTTGGCGGCTTCCAGCTGGAGCGCGATCTGGGCGCGTTCGGCTTGCAGGCGTTCGATGAGGTTGGGATCGATGTCGGCAATGCGGACGATCGGATCGCCCTTTTTCACGGTGCTGCCATCGCGCACGTACCATTCCTCGATCCGGCCCGGCACCAGCGCGTTGATATCCTGCTTGCGTTCATTGGGGCTGAGCGTCGTCACCACGCCCGTGCCCGATGTGGTCTGCACCCAGGGCACATAGATGAGAAAGGCGACCGCAATGACGATCGATGCGAGGATCATGAAGAACACCACCCGCATCACCCGCGGCACCCTGATCGAGGCGAGGGTGGTGAAATGCGCCATGTCTTCCTTGAGCGTGGCCATGATCAGGCTCCTCCCTTGGCGGCAGCGGCGGCGAATTCATCGAAGTTGGTAAAGGTGCGCTGGCGGTCAGCTTCGAGGTAGAGGAAGCGGTCAAAGCCAAGGTCGATCCGGCGGTTCGAGAAGTAGATCACCGTCGAATAGGCCTGCGCGCGCAGTTCCGCGACAGCAGCCGCGATGGGTTCGGGATCGAGCAGGTCGAACAGGCGGCTCAGCACCAGAATGCGGGGCTGTTCGAGCAGGGCATTGGCAAGCTTGAGCTGCTGAAGCTCGACCGCCGAAAGCGGATAGCCGGTCGAGGCGAGCGGGGTGTCGAGGCCCTTTTCAAGCGTGGCGATGGTGGCCGACAGGCCCACCGTTTCCAGCGCCGCGATCATCCGCTGCGGCGCGGTGTCGGGGCATGACAGCGCGAGGTATTCGCGGATTGTCATCTCGACGATGCTTGGCCGGTCGAGGACATGGACGTTCTTGCGCAGGTGGTGCGCCTCGATGGCCTTGATGTCGATGCCGCCCAGTGTCGCGATCCCGCCGATGGGCAGATCGTGGAGCTTCAGGAGGTTGGTGAACAGGCGCTGCACCCCGTGGTGGCTGGCATCGGCCATGATGATCGCGCCGCTGGGGATTTCCAGATCGAACTGCGCGATTTCGTGCCGCGCCTGGCCGCGCACGCCCCGCATGACGATGGTGTGATCGGGCCCGTCGAAGGGATCGGCGCCCTTGGGCTGTTCCTGTTCGACATCGTAGAACTGCGAGATTTCCTCCACCGCGGCGAACAGATCGTAGAAATAGCCAAGATAGCTGCCCAGCTGCGAGACGCCGACGAAAGCGGCCGACAGCACCAGCTCGGCTGCGACCAGCTGGCCCAGTGTCAGTTCGTTCTGGACCACCAGCCAGCCGCCCAGCCCCAGCAGTGCCGCACTGGCGGCGGCATACATCAGTAGGAAGGCGACCGTCTGCGAGAACAGGTGGCGGAAATGGCGCCGGCGTTCCGTGATGTAGCTGCGGGTGTAATCATCGGTCTTGTCGAGCGCGTAATCGATGCGGCGCTGCGATTTAAAGCAGCCGTTCGGTCCCCCGATGGTCTCCAGCCAGGCGGCGGTGGCGCGTTTGGCGTGGCTGACATCCACCCCGGTCCGCAGCGCGCGCGCGCCCCAGATCACCCAAACCGCCCAGATCATCGCAATCATGATCAGCGTGAAGCCGAGGAAGTAGGGGTGATAAAGGCTCACCAGCACAAATCCGACAGCGATCTGGAGCAGGGTGGTAAAGCCGCCGATCATCAGGATCGGGATCGAGGTCTGGACGTAGACCACATCGAAATAGCGGTTGAAGAGCGAACCCTTCTTGGCATCGGAAAAGAACGGGTTTTGCGCATAGACCGAGATCAGCGAAATCTCTGCCACCATGCGGGCATAGAACCGCCTTGCGAACAGTTCCATCAGGTGGACGCGCAAGGCATAGAGCAGCACGGAAAGCACCATCAGGCCGAACAGCGTCAACGCCAGCATCACCAGCGGCGCGGTGAGCGCGGTGTTGGCGATGGTGTTGATCAGCATCTGCACCGAAATCGGCGTCGCCAGCGAAAGCAGGCTGATGCCGATGCCGTAGACCACGGCGAGCCAGTAGAAATTCGCCTCGGGCTTCAGGATGTCGAAAAACAGCCTGAAGAACTTCACGAGGCTGTTTTTCGAGCCGTAACTTTGGCCTTCGCCTGCCATGTCAGCCTTTCCGTTGCCGAACCCGTGTTCCAAGCCTTGCAGCGCGCTCCGCACGGAGCGCAACCGGTCTTGCCTCTATTGCAACTTTTGCGCGCTGCAAGCGATCAATGGTCCAGAACCCGGTGGGTTCCATCCATCGAACAAAGGCTGCAAATTCTTGTAGATACAGGATTTGGCTATTAATGAGAGGTAATAAAGTATCGCCCGCCCCGATAGCGAGCAAAGCTTGCCGGGCGATGAACCACAGGCGATGAAGCGGGCATGACGGCAGACAGTTTGAATCAATCGGGCGGTGCCAGAGATCGCACCGTGCTGCTGGTGGGCGGCGGCCATGCCCATGTGGCGGTGCTGGCCGATTGGGTGCGCCGCGGCCTGCCGCCGGCCACGCGCGCGGTGCTGCTGACGCCCGAGCGGCACTTGCGCTATTCGGGCATGGTGCCCGGCTGGCTGGCCGGGCAGCACGGCGCCGATGATGGGCTGGTCGATCTGGCCGCGCTGGCCGCGCGCGCCGGGGCCCAATGGGTGGCGGACAGCTGCACGGCGACAGACCCTGATGCCCGCATCGTGACAACGCACAGCGGCGCGCAGATCGCCTTTGACATCGCTTCTTTCGGTACGGGCGGGGAAGGGCAGGGTGCGCGGCTGCTGGGGGCTGATCCGCGGCTGGTGGAGGTGCGCCCGATCGGGGCGTTCGCGGCGCGCCTTGCCGCCAGCGGGCCGCTCGGCCGGGTGGTGGTGGCAGGCGGCGGAGCGGGCGGTGTCGAGCTCGCCTTTGCCCTCAGGAACCGCGCCGGGGCCGATCCCCGCCCCGAAGTCACGCTCGTCACAGGGACGGGCGGCGTGCTTCCCGGCTTTGCCCCTGCCGTGCAGCGGCGGACGCGGGACGCCCTTGCGCGGCAGGCAATCGCGGTGGTGCGTTGTGATGCCCGGTTCGAAAGCGGCGCGCTGATGGCGGGCGGGCAATCGCTTGAACCGGCCGATCTTGTCATCGCCGCCACCGGCAGCGCCGCGCCCGGCTGGGTGTGCGCCAGCGGGATTGCCAGCGATGCAGGCGGGGTCAACGCCCGGGGCGCGCACCCCCCCCCCCCCCCC
>JAGKSZ010000125.1 GCA_018991295.1 Porphyrobacter sp.
TGAAGTACCCCTCGGGCACCACCGGGCGTCCCAAGGGCGTGTTCCGCGAGGCCCCGGTCGTCACGCCCCAGGCGATGTACGCCCTTCGCGGCTACGACGACGCCGCCATCCAACTCTGCGCCGGGCCGGCCTATCACGCCGCGCCGCTGGCCTTCGACGTTCGCGCCGCCATGGGCGCCGGGGCGCCGCTGCACTTCATCGACAAGTGGGACTCCGAACTGGTCCTGCGCACGATCTCCGAGAAGAAGATCACGCACCTCCACCTCGTGCCGATCATGTTCCAGCGGCTGCTGTCCCTGCCCGCCGAGGTCAAGGCCCGCTATCCGGTCGACCACGTGAAGTACATCGTCCACGGCGCGGCGCCCTGCCCGCCCGAGGTCAAGCAGGCGATGATCGAGTGGTTCGGCCCGGTGCTCAGCGAGTACTACGCCGGCTCGGAAGGCGGCGCGGGCTTCACCATCTCGTCGGAGGAATGGCTGAAGAAGCCCGGCAGCGTCGGCAAGCGCCCGGCCCTGCTGCAGGTCCGCATCCTCGACGAGGAGGGCAACGACTGCGCCCCCGGCGTTCCCGGCGGCATCTACCACCAGCTGCCGCCCGGCGGCGGGTTCCAGTACTACAAGGACCCCAGCAAGACGGCCGCCAACCGCGTCGGCGACTTCTTCACCATGGGCGACGTCGGGTTCTTCGATGAGGACGGCTTCCTGTTCCTCACCGACCGCAAGAGCCACATGATCATCTCCGGCGGCGTGAACATCTACCCGCAGGAGATCGAGAACCTGCTCGTCACCCACCCCAAGGTGATGGACGCCGCCGTGATCGGTGCGCCCTGCCCTGATCTGGGCGAAAAGGTGGTCGCCGTGGTGCAGCCGCGCGACACCAGCGATCTTGGGGCCGATGCGAGCGCCGCGCTTGAGGCGGAACTGCGCGAATACCTCGCGCCCTCGCTCTCCAAGGTGAAAATGCCCAAGCTGTTCGATTTCCGTCCCGATCTCCCGCGTGAGGCCAATGGCAAGCTCTACAAGCGCGAGCTTCGCGATGAATATGCCGCCAAGGCCGCAGCCGCATGAGCGGGGTCGGAAACGCAGTGGCCGTGCTGCCCGGCGATCTGGCCCGCAAGGTCATCGATCCGCACGCCTATGCCCAGTGGGACGGGCTGCTCGATACCTTTGACCAAATCCGCGCCACCACTCCGGTCGCCAGGGTGCAGCCCGATACGCGGGGACTGTTCGAGCCGTTCTGGCTGGTCACCGCCTATGATGATGTGATGCGCATATCGAAGGACAACGCCGCCTTCCTCAACAATCCGAGGCCGGTGGTGTTCAGCTTCAATCAGGCGATCGAATTTTCCCGTGCGGCCACCGGTTCCAATATGCTGGTCGATTCGCTGGTGGTGTTCGATGCCCCGGTGCATCCCAAATACCGCAAGCTGACGCAGGAATGGTTCATGCCGAGGAACCTTGCGAAGCTGGAGGATGAACTGCGCGCACTGGCGGCGCGGACGGTCGACAACATGATCGCATCCGGCCCCGAGGTGGATTTCGTCAAGCTCGTCTCCGGCCCCTATCCCTTGCGCGTGGTGATGCAGATCCTGGGCGTGCCGCCCGAGGATGAATTCCGGATGCAGATGCTCACCCAGCAATTGTTCGGCGGGCAGGACAAGGACCTGTCGGGCAGCGGCATGGATCAGATGACGCCCGAACAGGTGGTGCAGATCGTGGCGGGCGCGGTAAAGACCTTCGAGGATTACTTCGCCGCGCTGGCCGAGGATCGCCGGAAGAACCCGACTGACGATGTGGCGAGCGTCATCGCGAACGCCACGGTCGATGGCCAGCCGCTTCCCCCACGCGACATGGCGGGCTATTACATCATCGTCGCTACGGCGGGGCATGACACCACCAGCGCCAGCACCGCAGGGGCGATGCAGGCTCTGGCCCATGATCCCGAACAATATGCCCGAGTGCGCGCTGACCGCTCGCTGCTGCCCGGCATCGTTGAAGAGGCCATCCGCTGGACCAGCCCGGTGCAGCACTTCATGCGCACCGCGGCGGAAGATTGCGAGCTGGGCGGGCAAGCCATCAAGGCGGGCGATTGGCTGATGATCAACTATGTCGCCGCCAACCATGACCCGGCGCAGTTCCCCGATCCGCGCCGGTTCGATGCCGCCCGCTCCCCCAACCGGCACCTTGCCTTCGGGGCAGGCGCGCATCAGTGCCTTGGGCTGCACCTTGCGCGGCTGGAGATGAAGATCCTGTTCGAGGCGATCCTTGATCGGGTGGCGGCGGTTGAACCGGCAGGCGATGCGGCGCGGGCCAGCAGCACTTTCGTGGGGGGCCTCAAGACCTTGCCATTGAAGGTGACGCCAGCCTGAAAAGGCGGGAAAAATCGGACAGGATTTGCTGGCGGCACGTCCGATTCTGCTAGGGTTTTGATCCGCTTTGTCCTAGCTTTGCTGGCATGGGATTTGGTTTTCGTCTTGCCTTGCAGGGGCACGCGGCATGAGCCTGCTCGCCTCCCCTACGCTGCCCTTCGTGCTGGCGCTCGGCGCGCTGGCCGTGGTCGCGCTCGCGCAGGTCACCGGCCTTGGCGATGTGATCGAGGATGCCGGCGATCTTGATACCGGCGGCGGGCTGGATGCGGGCGGGTTTGGCGATGCGCTGACCACGCTGCTTGGCCTTGGCCGGGTGCCGCTGCTGATCTGGCTGGCAAGCCTGCTGCTGATTTTCGGTTCGGTCGGGCTGATCGGTCAGGCGTGGATCACGAACCTGCTGGGCGCCCCGCTGTCGGCGGGATGGGCGATGCTGGGGGCGGGCGCTGCGGCGCTGCCGCTCAACCGCCTTGCGATGCGCCCGCTCGGCGCGATCATGCCCAAGGACGAAACCACCGCCATCAATCTTGATGATCTTGTCCGCCGCGATGCCGAAATCCAGATCGGCACCGCCCGTCCCGGCAGCCCGGCCCGCGCCAAGGTGATCGACGTGCACGGACAAGCCCACTTCATCATGGTCGAACCCCATGATGCCACAACCGAATTGCAGGCGGGCGATACCGTCCTGCTGGTGCGCCGCGAAGGGCCAACCTTCTACGGCGTGCAATATGAAAGCCCGCTGCTCGGGCTCGATTCTTGAAGGGGAACGCAGATGTCTTTGACGACGACCACTGGCGATATGACCACGACCGGTGATCAAACCTCCACCACTGGCCTCATCACTTACGGCGCGGTCGGTGTCAGCACACTGCTGTTCGTCGTCATCTTCTTCACCTTCCTGATCCGGCTGTATCGCCGTGCGACCAAGGAAACCGCCTTCGTGCGCACGGGTCTGGGCGGCGAAAAGGTGGTGATGAACGGCGGCGCGCTGGTGTTCCCGGTGTTCCACGAAGCCATGCCGGTCAACATGAACACGCTGGTGCTGCCGGTGGTGCGCCGCGATACCGAGGCGCTGATCACGCTTGATCGGCTGCGGATCGACGTGAAGGCGGAATTCTACGTCCGCGTCCGCCCCGATGCGCAGGCGATTGCGATGGCCGCGCAAACGCTCGGCCAGCGCACCATGCAGCCTGATCTTTTGAAGGACCTTGTCGAAGGCAAGTTCGTCGACGCGCTGCGTTCGGTCGCGGCGGGGATGACGATGAACGAGCTGCACGAACAGCGCGCCGATTTCGTGCAGAAGGTGCAGCAGGTCTCCTCCAACGATCTCGCCATGAACGGGCTGGAGCTGGAGAGCGTGTCGCTCACCGGGCTCGATCAGACGAGCATCGAACACTTCAACGCCAACAATGCCTTCGATGCGGAAGGCCTCACCAAGCTCACCGAGCAGATCGAGGCGCGCAAGAAGCTGCGCAACGATATCGAACAGGACACCCGCGTCCAGATCGAGACGAAGAACCTCGAAGCCGACAAGCGCAGCTTCGAGATTGCGCGCGATCAGGAATATGCGCGGCTTGAACAGGAACGCGAAGTCGAGGTGCGGCGCGCAGGTCAGGCCGCCGAAATCGCCCGCGAACAGGCCGAACGCAACCGCGAGGCCGAAGTCGCCCGGATCGAAGCCAAGAAGCTCGTCGATGCCCAGCAGATCGAGGCTGACCGGCTGGTGGAAGAAGCGCGCATCGTCCAGCAGCGCGCACTCGAAATCGCCCGGCAGGAACAGCAGATCGCGGTGCAGAACAAGTCCCGCGAGGAAAGCCAGGCCAAAGCGCAGGCCGATGAGGCCCGCGCCAAGGCGGTCGAAGCCGAGGAACGCGTTGCCACATCGCGCGAACGCGAAATTGCCGAACGCCAGAAGACCATCGAACTGATCGAAGCGGCCAAGCAGGCCGAGCGCGACGCGATCGGCGTGAAGGTGCAGGCCGAGGCGGAAAAGGACGCCGCTGCCAACCGGGCGCAGGCCCTGAAGCTCGAAGCCCAGGGCGAGGCCGAGGCCGAAAAGCTGCGCGCCGAGGCTGCCGCGGTGCGCTTTGAAGTGGAGGCCGCGGGCCAGCGCGCCATCAACGAGGCGGCCAACATCCTCTCCAGCGATCAGATCAGCCTCCAGACCAAGATGGCGCTGCTGAAGGTGCTGCCCGAGGTCATCCGCGAAAGCGCAAAGCCGATGGAGGCGATCGATTCGATCAAGATCGTGCAGGTCGATGGCCTCACCGGCGGGGCGCGTGTCGGCGGGGAAGGCGGCGCAGGCGGCGGCGCGGGCGCAGGATCGGGCAATCTTGCCAGCGATGCCGTGGCCGCAGCCCTTGCCTACCGCGCACAGGCGCCGGTGCTCGATGGGCTGATGAAGGAGCTGGGCCTCGACGGATCGTCGCTGTCAGGTCTGGTCAAGGGCGCAGCGGAGGCGGAGGCCGAGGCGCAGCCCAAGGCTCCGGCCAAGCCTGCTAAACTTGCCAAGCCGCGCGACAATGATCCCGGAGATGTGCCCACGGGAGAAGCGGCGGAGTAACTGTTAGAACCGTTCGCGCTGAGCTTGTCGGAAGCGAAGCTGAACCACAGGCTCAGGGCGAACGGGAATTGTGACCAGAACCTACTTCAGCAAATTCAGCGCAATCGCCCGGACATCGGCGCCCATGTCGGGCCGTGACAGGGCAATCGCCAGCGTCGCTTCGACAAAGCCGACCTTGCTGCCGCAGTCATAGCGCGCACCATCAAAAGTGACGGCGTGGAACGGCTGCTGGCCAATCATCTGCGCCATCGCGTCGGTCAGCTGGATTTCGCCGCCCGCGCCCTTGCCCTGATGTTCCAGCACCCGCATCACTTCGGGCTGGAGGATATAGCGGCCCGAGACGATCTTGTTCGACGGGGCATCGGCGCGGGCGGGCTTTTCCACCAGCCCACGCACTTCGGTGAGCGCACCCCGGCTCTCGCCCGGATCGATCACGCCGTAGCTCGAGACCTGCTCGCGCGGCACCTCGAGCACGCTGATGAGGTTGCCACCAACCTGTTCATACGCATCCACCATCTGCTTCATGCAGCCCGTGCCGCCTTCGCGGGCGACCATCAGCTCATCGGGCAGGAAGATCGCAAAGGGTTCATCGCCCACAATCGCCCGCGCACACCAGATTGCATGGCCAAGGCCCAGCGGCACCTGCTGGCGCACCGCGATCACATCGCCGGGCGTGGCGCGGGTGCAATCGAGCACGCTGGCATCCTTGCCGCGTTCGGACATGGTCTTTTCGAGTTCGAAGGCGATGTCGAAATGCTCGACGATCCCGGTCTTGCCGCGCCCGGTGACGAAGATCATCTGTTCGATCCCCGCCTCACGCGCTTCATCCACCGCGTACTGGATCAGCGGGCGGTCCACCACCGGCAGCAGTTCCTTGGGCACCACCTTGGTGGCGGGCAGGAAGCGCGTGCCGAGACCGGCGACAGGGAAAACGGCTTTACGGATCGGCTTGGGGGACATTGTGTGCCTTTGCTTGACCAGATCAGAACATCGACCGCCCGCGTGGTTTTCTTTCGCCCGTGCCGTGCGCATCGGGGAAGGTCAATGATGCAATCGATTATCCGCCTCGCGCCGTGGTGCATGAGTTGCACGCAAGGCGGTTTTCGCTAAGGCTGGCGCGATGGACAAACTGATCATTCGTGGCGGCAACCGCCTTTCCGGCACCATCCCGATTTCGGGCGCGAAAAACGCGGCGCTGACGCTGATCCCCTGCGCGCTGCTCACCGAAGAACCGCTGACGCTGCGCAATCTGCCGCGCCTTGCGGATATTGACGGGTTCCAGCACCTGATGAACCAGTTCGGCGTCACCACCGTCATTCAGGGCACCCGCCCTGAGGATTTCGGCCGGGTGATGAGCATGGAGGCAACCCGCATCACCTCCACCGTTGCGCCCTATGATCTGGTGCGCAAGATGCGTGCCTCGATCCTTGTGCTCGGCCCGATGCTGGCGCGCAGCGGCGAGGCGACCGTGTCGATGCCCGGTGGCTGCGCCATCGGCAACCGCCCGATCGATCTCCATCTGAAGGCACTGGAAGCCTTCGGCGCGAAGATCGAGCTAGCCGCAGGCTATGTCCGTGCGGTGCAGCCCGATGGCGGGATGCCGGGGGGCGATTTCGATTTTCCGGTGGTCAGCGTTGGCGCGACGGAAAACGCGCTGATGGCCGCCGTGCTGGCCAATGGCACCAGCCGCTTGTTCAACGCCGCGCGTGAGCCGGAAATCGTCGATCTGTGCAATATGCTGGTGGCGATGGGGGCGGAGATCGAGGGGATCGGCACCTCGAACCTCACCATTCACGGGGTCAAGCGCCTGCACGGGGCGACCTACCGCGTCATGCCCGACCGTATCGAGGCGGGCTCCTATGCCTGTGCCGCCGCGATCACCGGCGGCGAAGTGCGGCTCGAAGGCGCACGCGCCGATGAAATGATGGCGACCATCCATGCCCTGCAAGCCATCGGCTGCGATGTTTCGTGGGACGCCAAGAGCATCACCGTAGGCGCGTCCGGCAAATTGAAGGCGACCAACCTCACCACCGCGCCCTATCCGGGCCTTGCCACCGATATGCAGGCCCAGCTGATGGCGCTTTTGTGCAAGGCCGAAGGCGCGAGCGTGCTGAAGGAAACGATCTTCGAAAACCGCTTCATGCACGTGCCCGAACTCACCCGCATGGGCGCAGACATCACCACCGAAGGCCGTACCGCCGTGGTCAAGGGTGTCGAGCGGCTGACCGGCGCCGAGGTCATGGCCACTGACCTGCGCGCCTCGATGAGCCTCGTGATTGCAGGGCTTGCCGCCGAGGGCGAGACGACAGTGCGCCGGCTCTATCACCTCGACCGCGGCTATGAGCGGCTGGAGGAAAAGCT
>JAGKSZ010000126.1 GCA_018991295.1 Porphyrobacter sp.
CGCCGGGGGAGGGGGCGGCGGCGGGCGATGGCCGCATCCGCCTCCGCAGCCGGATCCGTGGGGATCTCCCGCCAGGGCGGGTCCGGCCATCAGGACGAGGAAGGCGGCGCCGGCCGCCGCGGTAAGCATACGCATCTCACGGACTCCGTTTCAGGAGCCGTTATCCGCCTCTCCGTCGAGAAGGCGCGGTCTTGCACCGAGGGCGGGAGCCATGGGCGCGGGTTTCGCGCACGAGGGAGAATATTAACCGTGATCGACGGTCACCGATCATAAAGGTAGACGTCGCCGCAGCCGCAGTCCGGCCTGTAGTCATGCGCGCTGCCCTGGCCCCGCCAGCCTCGTCGAGCCGAGGGGTGTCGGTCGTCCTGGTAGCCCCACCCGTCCCGGTAGCCCTGCCAGGGACGGCCGTCGCGATAGCCGTACCGCTCGTACCGGGCGCCGTATCCGTAGGGTCGCCCGTCCCCGTAGCGGCGTCCATGGTCGCGGCCGTAGCTGTAGCCGTAGCCGTAGCCGTAGCCGGGGGCCCGGTCCGGCACATGGACCCGCGGCCTTTCATGGTAGCCGTCGGCCCATCGGCCCGTCCCCGCATAGGCGCGGGTTTCCACCTCGGACAGGGGCGTGCCGCCGACCGGTCGGCCCCACGCATCGAGATACACCGGCTGCCCCCAGGAGGGCGCGAAGTTCTGGGCCGCGGCCGACCCGGCGAGGGAGACGGCGGCGAGCCCGGCGGCGAGGGCGAGCGGTTTGATCATCGACGGAGCTCCTGCGGGGACAGGGTTAACGTCGTTCGGCGGCCTTTGTTCGCCTAGAAGTCGACGGCGAGCCCCTTCTTCTCCCAGTCGCCGTAGCGCGTCGGCCCCGGACCGCGCGGACCGCCGTGCTCGACCGCCATGGGCGCATCGCGCGCCGCCTGCCGACGCGCCGCAGCTTCCAGCAGGGCGCGCCGGGCGGCTTCGGGCAGGGGCCGCTCGGGCGTGGCGTGCGGCACGTCCGCGTTGAAAGTCGGAGCGTGCGGTTCTTCGGGGGTGGGATGATCGGTCACAGCGTCCTCCGCTTGAGCCGCAGCGTTGTGATCCACAAATTGGGCGTCCGCCAGCCCGGCGCCAGCGCCTTTGACCCGAGCGACGATGAACCACCTGAAGACCTTCGCCCTTCTCGCCGTCCTGACCGCCCTGTTCATGGGCATCGGCTACATGATCGGCGGAACCACGGGGATGCTGATCGCCCTGCTGTTCGCGGGCGGCATGAACCTGTTCAGCTACTGGAACGCCGACAAGATCGTGCTGCGCATGTACCGCGCCCAGCCGGTCGACGAGAACCATCCCAATGGCGCGGTCCGCACCTACGTCGCCGATGTGCTGCAGATGGCCCGCGACGCCGGGCTGCCACGGCCGAAGATCGCCATCATCCCCAACGACCAGCCGAACGCCTTCGCCACCGGCCGCAATCCGGAGAACGCCGCCGTCTGCGCCACCACCGGCCTTCTGGACATGCTGACGCGTGAGGAGGTTCGCGGGGTGATGGCCCACGAACTGGCCCACGTGAAGAATCGCGACACCCTGACCATGACGGTGACGGCGACCATCGCAGGCGCCATCGCCGCCCTCGCCAACTTCGCCCTGTTCTTCGGCGGCGGCGACGACCGGGAGCGGCCGGGCGGGCTGATTGGAACGCTGGCTCTGATGATCCTCGCTCCCATGGCCGCCGGCCTGGTGCAGATGGCGATCAGCCGCACGCGCGAGTATGACGCCGACCGGGTCGGGGCCGAGATCGCGCGCGATCCGCAGGCGCTCGCCTCGGCCCTGCAGAAGATCGAGGCCTATGCGAAGCGGATCCACAACCCGACCGCCGAGCGCAATCCGGCCTCGGGGCAGCTGTTCATCATCAATCCGCTGGCCGGGCGCGGCGCCGACAACCTGTTCTCCACCCATCCGAACACCGGCAACCGGGTGCGGGCGCTGACCGAACTGGCGATGAAGATGGGCGGCGGCGCCCGTCCCGCGCCTCCTCCGGGCGCGCCCGCCCCTGTCTCCCCTGCCTTCGCGACGACCTCGGTCCCGACCGCCGGCCACCGCCGCGGACCCTGGGGCTAGCCGGCGGTCGAGAGGGCGGCGAGGACGGCCTTGCCGTAACGGTCCAGCTTCGTCTGCCCGACGCCCGGAATGTGGCCGAGGGCGTCCAGCGTTCCCGGTTCGGATGTGGCGATCTCCAGCAGGGTGCGATCCTGGAAGATCACGTAGGGCGGCACCCGCTGCTCGGCGGCGCGATCGCGGCGCCAGGCGCGCAGAACCTCGAACCGCGCCCGCACGTCGGCGTCCATCGTCTCGAGCGCCGCATTCCGCCCCGTCCGCTGGCGGGGCGCCGCGCCCCGGGCAGGCGTGAGGCGCACCTCCACGGTCCGCTCCCCGCGATAGACGGCGCGCACGGCGGACGGGTCGCCCAGCCGCACCAGCGGCTTGCCCTCGTTCGGGTCTTCGACCAGCAGCCCTTCGAACATCAGATGGTCCAGCACGTCGCGCCAGGTGTGCAGCGGCGCGTCGGCGCCGATGCCCCACGTCGACAGGGCCGTCTCCCACGGCTGGACGTCCTTGGTCTTGCCGAGCAGGTGGTCGGTCACCCGGCCCCGCCCGAAACGCTCGCCCAGCCGCTGCACCGCCGCCAGCGCCTTCTGGGCGTGGACGGTGGCGTCGAACATCGCCGGCGGGTCCTGACAGATGTCGCAGACGCCGCAGGGCTGCGCCTCGGCCTCGCCGAAATAGCGGCGCACCGCCTGCGGCCGGCACACCGCCCCGTCCAGCATGGCGAACAGCTGGCGCACCTTGCGCACCTGCGCCGCCTTCACCTCCTCGGCCATTGGCCGCCCCTCGAGCCGCCGCAGGCTCCAGGCGATGTCGGACGGACCGTAGAGGGTGACGCCCTCGGCCGGCTCGCCGTCCCGACCGGCGCGGCCGATCTCCTGCCAGTAGGCTTCCAGCGAGCCCGGCGGATCGGCGTGGATGACGAAGCGGACGTCGGCCTTGTCCACCCCCATGCCGAAGGCGATCGTCGCCACCATCACCGCGCCGTCCTCGGCGAGGAAGCGCTCCAGCCGGCGGTCGCGCTCGCGGGCGTCCATGCCGGCGTGGTAGGCGATGGCGTTGGTCCCGGCCTCCTGCAGCGCCTGCGCCACCCGTTCGCAGCCGTCGCGGCTGCCGCAGTAGACGACGCCCGACTTGCCGCGCCGCTCGCGCACCAGGGCGATCACCGCCGCGTCGGTCTTCGCCCGGGATCCGCTCTCCTTGCGCACGGCCGTCAGCTGCAGATTCGGTCGGGCGAAGCTGTCGACCAGCACCTTCGCCCCCTCCAGACGCAGCGAGCGGACGATGTCCTCGCGCGTGCGGCCGTCGGCGGTGGCGGTGACGGCGATGCGCGGCACGCCCGGAAAGACCTCGGCCAGCCGCCCGAGGGTGCGGTAGTCCGGGCGGAAGTCGTGGCCCCACTGGCTGACGCAATGCGCCTCGTCGATGGCGATGAGGGCGAGCGGCAGTTCGGCCAGCCGTTCCAGCATGGCCCCGGACGCCAGCCCTTCGGGAGAGACGTAGAGCAGGTCCAGTTCGCCGGCCCGCGCCGCGCGCCAGATCGCCGAGCGGTCGTCGAGGGAGACGCCGGAGTCGAGCCGCGCCGCGCGCACGCCCTGCTGCTTCAGCGCCTCGACCTGGTCGGTCATCAGGGCGATCAGCGGCGAGATCACCAGGCCCAGCCCGGGCCGCAGCATGGCTGGAACCTGGTAGCAGACCGACTTGCCCCCGCCGGTGGGCAGCACCGCCAGCACGTCGCGGCCCGCAAGAACCTCCGCGACCACCCCGGCCTGCAGGCCGCGGAAGTCGGGGTGGCCCCAGACCCGCTCCAGCGTCGCCCGCGCTTCCGCGAGAGACGGCGCGGGCGGGGCGAGGGTCGAGTCGGCGAGCATGCCGGCCTTGTGCCTCATTTGTTCCCGGGTGTCAGCCGCTGGCCGGTTGTCCCGCTCCGCGCCGGGCACTAGGAACGGGCCAGAACCCCCGGATACGCCGCATGCCCGACCTGACCGACAAGCAGACCTTCTCCGACGACGACGCCCGCGACTTCCACCGCGCGCCGACGCCCGGGAAGATCTCCATGGCCCCGACCAAGCCGATGACTTCGCAGCGCGACCTTTCCCTTGCCTATTCGCCGGGCGTGGCCGTGCCGGTGGAAGCGATTGCCGCCGATCCCTCGCTCGCTGCGCGCTACACCGCCAAGGCGAACCTTGTGGCGGTGATTTCCAATGGCACCGCGATCCTTGGCCTCGGCAATCTGGGCGCGCTGGCATCCAAGCCGGTGATGGAAGGCAAGGCGGTGTTGTTCAAACGCTTTGCCGACGTCGATTCGATCGACATCGAACTGGCCACCGAAGATCCGGAAGCTTTCATCAACGCGGTCGCCCTGATGGAGCCGACCTTTGGCGGCATCAACCTTGAAGATATCAAGGCGCCCGAATGCTTCATCATCGAGGCCGCGCTTCGCGAACGCATGAAGATCCCGGTGATGCACGATGACCAGCACGGCACCGCGATCATCACCGCCGCTGGCCTGCTCAATGCCTGTCACATCACCGGGCGCGATTTCAAGGACGTGAAGGTGGTGGTCAATGGCGCGGGCGCTGCTGCCATCGCCTGCACCGCGCTCATCAAGGCGATGGGCGTGCGGCATGACAATGTGATCCTGTGCGACCGTTCCGGCCCGATCACCCCGGGCCGCGAAGGCATGGATCAGTGGAAAAGCGCCCACGCGGTCGAAACCACCGCCACCAGCCTTGAAGAGGCACTGGTGGGCGCGGACATTTTCCTCGGCCTGTCGGCAGCGGGCGCATTGAAGCCCGATTGGGTGCGGCGCATGGCGGACAAGCCGATCATCTTTGCCATGGCCAACCCCGTGCCGGAAATCATGCCGGACGAAGCCAAGGCCGTGCGCCCCGATGCGATCATCGCCACCGGCCGCAGCGATTTTCCCAATCAGGTCAACAATGTGCTGGGCTTCCCCTTCATCTTCCGCGGCGCGCTGGATGTGCAGGCAACCACCATCAACGAAGAAATGAAGATCGCCGCCGCGCAGGCCATCGCGGAGCTCGCACGCCAGCAGGTGCCCGAAGAAGTGGCATCGGCCTATGGCAAGAACCACAAGTTCGGCACCGATTACATCATCCCTGCCCCCTTCGACCCGCGCCTGATCGAGGTCGTGTCTTCCGCCGTGGCCAAGGCGGCGATGGATTCGGGCGTTGCCCGCGCACGGATCGATGATTTCGAGGCCTACCGGTTGCAGCTGCGCAGCCGCCTCAACCCGACCACGTCGGTGCTGTCGGGCGTCTATGAAGTCGCGCGCAGCAACCCCAAGCGCATGGTCTTTGCCGAAGCGGAAGAAGAAGTGGTGCTGCGCGCCGCGATCCAGTTCCGCGATTTCGGCTATGGCACGCCGATTCTGGTGGGCCGCACCAAGGCGGTGCTCGACAAGCTGCACCAATTGTCGGTAGGCGATCCGGGCAGCTTCGAAATCCAGAACTCGGCCGATAGCGAACACGTGCCCGCGATGGTGGAGTATCTCTACAAGCGGCTCCAGCGGCGCGGCTTCACGACCCGCGATGTGCGCCGCATGGTCAATCAGGATCGCAACGTGTTTGCCTCGCTGCTGGTCGCGCTGGGGCATGGCGATGGGATGATCACCGGCATGACCCGCACCTTCGCGCAGACCGTGCGCGAGGTGAATCTGGTGCTTGATCCCAAGGAAGGCGCGCTGCCTTTCGGCATCCACATGATGATCGGCAAGAACCACACGACCTTCCTTGCCGATACCACCATCAACGAACGCCCCAATGCGGCTGAACTGGCGCATATCGCCAAGGAAACGGCGGCGGTTGCCCGGCGCATGGGGCATGAACCGCGGGTGGCGTTCCTGTCCTATTCCACCTTCGGCAATCCTTCGGGCCAGTGGCTGGGCTCCATCCGCGAGGCGGTGGCGATCCTCGACCGGGAAGATCCGGGCTTTGAATATGAAGGCGAAATGGCCCCCGATGCGGCGCTCAATCCCAAGGTGATGGCGCTTTATCCTTTCAGCCGCCTGTCGGGCCCGGCCAACGTGCTGATCATGCCGGGGCTGCAATCAGCGAACCTCTCGGCCAAGCTGCTGCGCGAGCTCGGCAGCAATGCCACGATCGGGCCGATGATGATCGGGATGGAAAAGCCGGTGCAGATCGTGCCGATGACCGCCGCTGTGCCCGATGTGCTGACGCTGGCGGTGCTGGCGGGGGCGGGCGGGGGGGGGGGATGCGGGCCGCCAGCGCGGGCATCGCCTATTGGGCGGTGGTCTTCGCGCTGGGATTTGTGCTGGGCACGCTGCGGGTGCTGTGGCTTGCCCCGCTGTTGGGGCTGGTGCCCGCGACGCTGATCGAACTGCCGGTGATGCTGGCGGCAAGCTGGTGGGCAAGCGGCTGGCTGGCGGCGCGCTTCGGCATCGCTGGCGGCGCCGAGGCGCTGGCGATGGGCAGCATCGGTTTTGCGCTGCTGATGGGCGCGGAATGCGCGCTGGCTGCGGGGCTGGCGGGGCAGACCCCGGCGCAATGGTTCGCCAGCCTTGGCGAGCCCCACGCAGCTATCGGACTGGCAGGGCAGGGGGTGTTCGCGCTGCTGCCGTGGTGGCGGACACGCTGACCGGGCGCTGACTGGCCGCTCACAGGGCGCTGACCGGGCTCAGGGTGGGGCCAGACCCCCTCCAGACCCCTGCCAGACCCCGCTCAGGGGTGGGTCTTGCCGGTGTTTCACGTGAAACATGGCCGGGCGGGGGCACCTATCGCCGCCGGAAGCGGAAATACCAGACTTCGTGACCGTAAACCGTGCGGGCCTTGTGCTCGTAACGCGTCTCGGGCCAGCCGGATGGGCGCACCTGCCAGTCCGAAGGCTTTTCGACCACCCATTCGAACAGGTCGGTGTGGCGCTGCATCACCATTAGCGCGTGGCGCAGATAGACCGCGTGATCGGTGCCGAAGCGGAACTCGCCGCCGGGTTTCAGCTTCTGCGCGAACAGTCGCACCGGGCCA
>JAGKSZ010000127.1 GCA_018991295.1 Porphyrobacter sp.
GGGGCTGGAGGCTGCTGCCGCTGCGCTCGGCCGGCAGGGACCACGGCTTGACCGGGCCAATTCCTATATCGCGGTGATGGTGGACGATCTGACCTTGCAGGGCGTGTCCGAACCCTACCGCATGCTCACCGCCCGCGCCGAATACCGCCTGCGCCTGCGCGCCAATAATGCGGCGACACGGCTTACCGGGCTCGGCGTCGAGGCCGGGTGCATCGGGGAAGAGCGCCGTCTCTGGTGGGAACGGCGCGAGGACACCCGCAAAATGTTTCACGTGAAACATTGCGAGAAGGTCCATGCCCGCGAACTGGCCGATCTTGGCCTGCCCGTGCGGCGTGATCATGGGGAGAAGTCGTTGGCTGAATGGCTGCGTTTTGACGGGATCACCCCTGAGGCGCTTGCGCCGTGGCTGGGTGACATCACCGCGCTCGACCCGCTGCTAGCCGAGGAAATGGCCGAGGATGCCGCCTATGCGCCTTACCTTGCCCGGCAGGACGCCGAGCTGCGTGACCTGCGTGCCAGCGAGGCGCTGCCCCTGCCTGCGGATTTCCCCTATGGTGAGGTGCCCGGCTTGTCCAACGAGATGGTCGAACGGTTGAGCAAGGCTGCGCCCGGGACATTGGCGGCTGCGGGACGTGTGCCCGGTGTGACGCCGGCAGCGCTTTCGGCATTGCTCGTCCATGCGCGGCGCAGGGCGGCAGCATGATCACCAACGAAACCGAGGCCCGCGCCTATGTCGCCGCGCTGACCGATGCGGCAGGGATGGCGCGGCTGGAACGTTTTGCCGCGCTGGGGCTTGAAGAGAACCAGCAGCAGAACCTTATCGCCAAGGCGACCGAACCGCTGCTCTGGCAACGCCACATCGCGGACTCCGCGCAGCTGCTCGAAAATGTTTCACGTGAAACATTGGGGCCGAATGCGGGTGGTCCCTGGCTCGATCTCGGGAGTGGCCCGGGCTTTCCCGGGCTGGTGATCGCGGCGCTGTGCCCGAATATGCCGGTGGTCCTGGTGGAATCCCGTGCCCGCCGCGTGGAGTTCCTCAATCGCGCCGTTGCCGCGCTCGGTTTGACCAAGTGCCGGGTTGAGGGGCATCGGCTTGAGCGGGTGACGCCCTTCGCCGCCCGCGCCATTTCGGCACGCGCTTTCGCGCCTCTCCCCAAACTTCTGGAGCTATCCGCACCCTTCTCCACAAGGGGCACCTGCTACGTGTTGCCCAAGGGGCGTTCGGCAGCGATGGAATTGGAGAGCTTGAAGCCTTCGATTCGGGCAATGTTTCACGTGAAACATTCCTTGACCGATCCCGAGGCGGGGATCATCGTGAAGGCCTGACACGCGAGAGCTGTGCGGATTCAGAATGAATCGGCACGCGGAAGGACAGGAACGATCATGCTGACCACCGCGATTGCCAACCAGAAGGGCGGAGTGGGCAAGACCACCACCGCCATCAACATCGCCACCGCCATGGCCGCGACCGGTTGGCGCACGCTGCTGATCGATCTTGACCCGCAGGGCAATGCCTCGACCGGGCTGGGCGTCCATTCCGCTGCGCGCGAAGTGTCGAGCTATGATCTGCTGGTGGACGAAGTCTCGCTCGAATCGGCGATCGTCCGTTCGGCTATCCCCAAGCTCGATCTGATCCCGGCGACGGTCGATCTGTCGGGCGCAGAGGTGGAGCTGGTGGCGGTCGAGGGGCGCACACACCGGCTCGACAAGGCGCTGGAGGGGCACACCGGCCATGATATCTGCTTCATCGATTGTCCGCCCTCACTCGGCCTGTTGACGCTGAACGCTTTGTGCGCGGCCGATACGCTGCTGGTGCCGCTGCAATGCGAGTTCTTCGCGCTGGAGGGGTTGAGCCAGCTTCTCCAGACCGTGGATCAGGTGCAGCAACGCTTTAATCCCGATCTTGGCATCATCGGCGTGGCGCTGACCATGTATGACCGGCGCAACCGGCTGACCGATCAGGTGTCGGATGACGTGCGCGATTGTCTGGGCAAGCTGGTGTTCGATACGGTGATCCCGCGCAATGTGCGCCTCTCCGAAGCGCCGAGCCATGGGCTCCCCGCGCTGATCTATGACCAGCATTGCACCGGCAGCCGCGCCTATATGTCTCTGGCCCGCGAGCTGATCGGACGATTTCCCGCAGAAAGACAGGCCGCATGACTGAAAACGCCGCACAACCCGCTGAATTGAATGGAAATTCGCGCACCGATGATAAGCCGCGGCGGCTGGGGCGGGGGCTTGGAGCATTGCTCGGGGAAACCCGCCGCGAAGAGCCTTTGGTGCGCCGTGAGGACAGCGCCAGCGGTGAGGCAGCGGCCCCCGGCAGCTCGCCGCTGCGGATGCTGCCGATTGCGAGCATCAAGCCTCTGCCCGGTAACCCGCGCAAATATTTCGATGAGGCGGCGCTGTCGGAACTGGCGGCCTCGATTGCCAGCCGGGGGGTGATTCAGCCGATCATCGTGCGCCCGCATCCCAATGGCGAGGGCTACCAGCTGGTCGCGGGTGAGCGACGCTGGCGAGCGGCGCAGAAGGCGCGGCTCCACGAAATCCCGGCGCTGGTGCGCAACCTTACCGACCGCGAGGTGATGGCCCTTGCGCTGATCGAAAATCTCCAGCGCGAAGACCTCAACCCGGTCGAAGAAGCGCGTGCCTATCATCGCCTTTCGGAAGACGAGGGCATGATCCAGGTCGACATCGCCAAAATGGTCGAAAAATCGCGCAGCCATGTCGCCAACATGATGCGGCTGGTGACGCTGCCTGACCCGGTGCTCGATCTGATCGAGGAGGGCAAGCTGTCTATCGGCCATGCCCGTGCGCTGATCGGGCGCGATGATGCGCGTGAACTGGCGGCCATCGCAGTGGCCGAGGGGCTATCGGTGCGCGATATCGAAACGCTCACCAAGAAGCCGATCAAGCGCGCCGATCCATCAGAGCCGCCTTATCAAACCGCTGAAAATGCAGATATTCTTGCCGTCCAGCAGCATCTTGAGGAATTCCTCGGGCTGAGTGTGCGGATCAAGCCCGAAGGCGATCCGCGCAAGGGCGTGATGACGATCCGTTACACTACGCTCGATCAGCTTGATCTGCTGTGCCAGCGGCTGACCGGCGAAGAGATCTGATCGCCGTCACACTCCGCACCAGATACGAAAAGCCCCGCAAGCTCGCCTGAACTTGCGGGGCTTTCCTTTGTCCCCTGCGGGACGTGAACTCAGCGCTGCTTGATCATCTTTGCCGATGGGCGCGGGCGCGGGGCGGGGTCGATGATCCGCGTTGCGCCAGGAACGGTGTAGGTTTCCTCGCGGACAGTCTCACGCACGACCACCTGCTGCTGCACCTCGGTGCGCACCGGCACCATCACCATTTGCGGCGGCGGTGCATAGCTGTAGCCGTAGGAATAGGCCTGCGGGTAGCCATAACCATAGCCGTAATCATAGGCGGGGTAGGCAATCGTGCGGCTGGCCACCCGGCCGCCTGGGGCGCCATAGGCCGACAGGTAGGAATCGAGCGCGGCTTCACAGTTGTAGAGGTTCTTCTTCTTGTCGCCATCGAACAGGCTGCCAAGCAACCCGCCGAGCAAGCCACCGCCCCCGACACCGAGCACCGAACCGAGCACGCGGTCACCTGCGCCGGCGATTTCGTAACCGGCAACCCCGCCGGCAATCGCGCCGAGCAGTCCGCCGATGATCAGCCCGGTCCGATCGCGATTCTGCCCGCGGGTGCGGCGGCGGCATTCCTCGATCCACTGCTCGCGCTCGAACACGGCCGGAGCGTAGGCCGGAGCATAGGCTTGCGGCTGGGCATAGGCCGGATTGGGCATCCCGATGGGGCGGGGATAGCCATCGGGTGCGACCGGCGCCGGGCGGGCGGCATCAATGCGGCGGGTGCGGGTGATTGTTTCGACCCCGTTCACCGTCGTCACCGTTTCGTTCATCTGCATGGGCACGGTGACCGGAGCGGGCGCGCTGCGCATATCGGAAGGCAGGGCGCGCAGCTCGTTCTGGCCCATCGGGGTGAGCGGCGGCAGATCGCTGTAATTCTGCGCCTGCAGGGCAGCGGGCACGGCTGCCAGCGCGAGCGCGGTGAGCGGAAGGGCGAAAAACGGCTTGGACATGGGCAAATCCCCCTGAATCAGCCAGGTCAGCTGATGGTTAGCAAAAGCTTACCATCGCATGGCCGCTGCGCCCAAGGGGGGTATTGCCCCTGTCCCGTTTCGGGATGGATCAGATACGGCTGGAGAGCAGCGCGGCAAGCGCCTCGACGCCTGCGGCATCATCTGCGGTGAAGCGGGCGGGCGAGGGGCTGTCGAGATCGATCACTGCGATTACCGCGCCATCGCGCAGCACCGGCACCACCAGCTCGCTGGCGCTGGCGGCATCGCAGGCGATGTGGCCGGGGAAGGCGTGGACATCATCGACCAGCTGCGTCGCCCCGCTCGCGGCGGCCGTTCCGCACACGCCCTTGCCAAAAGGGATGCGGATGCAGGCCGGGCGGCCGACGAAAGGCCCGAGAACCAGCTCGTCAGCGCCGCCGGTCTTGGCCGGACCCACACGGTAGAAACCCGCCCAGTTCAGATCGGGCAGGAATTCCCACAAGAGCGCGGCGACATTGGCCATGTTGGCGATGCCATCGGGTTCGCCCGCAGTCAGCGCATCTGCGGCAGCCAAGAGCTCGCGGTAGAGATCCGCAGGAGGCAGAGGGGTGTCAGGCTTGAAATCATACACGGGACAGGGGCCTTTCGTCGCGCAGCGCCGTTCTTGGCGGTTGCCGCCAGCGCAGTCGCGCCTTATCCCGCCCACATGGCCATTTTCCGCAAAATCGCAATCACCCTTGGGGTTCTTCTCGTCATTGGCGCCGGCACGCTGTGGTATCTGGGCCGTGGTGACACGGCAGCCCTTTCGGTCGAGGAGGTCACCGGCACCGATCCTGTGCTGAAGGAAGGCGAGGCGCAGACCGTGCCCACCGTCCAGATCGCTCAGCCTGTGGGGTGGGGTGCCAATGAGGCACCGGTTCCGGCCGAGGGGCTGGAAGTGATGCGCTTTGCCGAAGGGCTGGAACACCCGCGTACGCTGTTCGCGCTGCCAAACGGCGATATTCTCGTTTCCCTGACCCGTGCGCCCAAGGTCGACAACCCGGATGCCGGGATCATGGATTCGATCAAGGGCTGGATTGCCGGGATGCTGCTGAGCAAGGCCGGGGCCACGGGCGAATCTCCCAACCAGATCGTGCTGCTGCGCGA
>JAGKSZ010000014.1 GCA_018991295.1 Porphyrobacter sp.
CCCGGCGGGTCCTTGGGCTTTTCGACGAAGGCGGTGAGCGTGTCCTTCTCATCCACCTGCATCACGCCAAAGCCGGTCGCCTCCATGCGGGGCACGACAAGGCAGCCGATGGTGACATCCGCGCCCGAATTGACGTGCTGTTGCAGCATCAATTCGTAGTCCATCTTGTAGATGTGATCGCCCGCCAGGATCACCATGTACTTGGGCGCAAGGCTGGCGATGATATCCATGTTCTGGAACACCGCATCGGCCGTGCCTTCGTACCACTGGTTTTCCGAGACGCGCTGGCTGGCTGGCAGGATATCGAAGCTTTCGTTGCGTTCCGGGCGCAGGAAGGTCCAGGCGCGCTGCATGTGGCGGATCAGCGAGTGCGCCTTGTACTGGGTCGCAACGCCGATGCGGCGGATGCCGGAGTTGATCGCGTTCGAAAGCGCAAAGTCAATGATGCGCGATTTGCCGCCGAAATAGACCGCTGGCTTGGCCCGCCTGTCGGTCAGTTCCATCAAGCGGCTGCCGCGCCCGCCTGCCAGCACATAGGCCATGGCGTCACGCGCCAGCGGGCGTCCTGAAGTCACCTCTCTCATCCCTTGTCTCCCCTTTGTCGGTCTTTTGACCGTCGTTATCCTGTGAATTGCAGCATTATCGTGGCAAGCGGCGGCAGCACGATATGGGCGGCGCCATCCTGCGCGGTGACCTGTCCCATGTTGCCCTTGCCTGAGCCGCCATAGATTTCGGCATCGGAATTCAGCACCTCGGCCCACACCCCGTCGTGCGGCAGAGGCACGCGGTAAGCCTCATGGAGCGCGGGCGTCATATTGGCGATGACCGCCACGGGGGCCTCGCCCGGTGCCTTCCTCAGCCATGCGAAGACCGAGTTGTCGGCATCGTCAGCGATCAGCCATTCAAAGCCCTCGCCCTCGCAATCGCGGGCGTGGAGCGCGGGCGTTTCGCGATAGAGGCGATTGAGGTCACGGATCAGATCGGCAACGCCCCTGTGCGCGGGCGCGTCCATCAGGTGCCAATCTAGGCTACGCTCTTCGCTCCATTCGCGGCGCTGGGCGAATTCCTGCCCCATGAACAAGAGCTTCTTGCCCGGATAGCCCCACATCATCGCATAGTAGGCGCGCAAGTTTGCAAATTGCTGCCAGTCGTCCCCGCTCATCTTGCCAAGGATCGTCCCCTTGCCGTGCACCACTTCATCGTGGCTCAGCGGCAGAACGAAGTTCTCGGAAAAGGCATAGACAAGGCCGAAGGTGATTTCGGCGTGGTGGTATTTCCGGTGGATCGGATCACGCGCCATGTACTGGAGCGTGTCGTGCATGAAGCCCATGTTCCACTTGAACCCGAAGCCCAAAGCCGTGCGCGGGCCTTCATCGAAAGCGGGGTGCGAGACGCCGGGCCATGAGGTCGATTCCTCGGCAATGGTCATTACGCCTGCATGGCTGCCATAAAGCGCCTTGTTGGTGGCGCGCATGAACTCGACGGCCTCCCAATTCTCGCGCCCGCCTTCGGCATTGGGGATCCATTCGCCGTCCTTGCGGGAGTAATCGCGGTAGAGCATCGAGGCGACCGCATCCACGCGCAGCCCATCGACATGATATTGCTCGGCCCAGAACAGCGCATTGTTGACGAGGAAGCTGCGCACTTCCTTGCGCCCGAAATTGTAGATCGCGGTGTTCCAATCGGGGTGAAAGCCGAGGCGCGGGTCTTCGTGTTCATAGAGCGCGGTGCCATCGAACCGGGCAAGGCCGTGCTCGTCGACCGGGAAGTGCGCGGGCACCCAGTCGATCAGCACGCCGATCCCGGCGCGGTGCGCGCCATCGACGAAGCGGGCGAAACCCTCCACATCACCGAAGCGGGCCGACGGCGCATAAAGCCCGGTGGTCTGGTAACCCCAGCTGGGGTCATAGGGGTGTTCGCTGACCGGCAGGAACTCGATATGGGTGAAGCCCATGTCGGCGGCATAGGGGATGAGGCGCGCGGCCATTTCGTCCCAAGTCAGGAACCAGCCGTTGTCGTCCCGCTGCCATGATCCGGGGTGGACTTCGTAAATGGAGATCGCCTCGCGCCGGGGATCAACGCTGGCCCAGTGCTGGCGGTGGGAATCGTCTCCCCATTCGCGCTTGCCCGGCACAGCCACCACGCTGGCGGTCTTGGGGCGCAGTTCGCTGGCGAAGGCGAAGGGATCGGCCTTGAGCGGTTGCACTGTGCCATCGGGGCCGGTGATGCGGTACTTGTAGGCGGTGCCTTCACCGATATCGGGGATGAAGATCTCCCACACGCCGATATCGACGCGGCGGCGCATCATGTGCGCAGCCCCGTTCCAGCCGTTGAAATCGCCCACAAGGTTCACGCAGCGGGCGTTGGGTGCCCACACTGCGAAGTGCACCCCGCGCGCGCCCTCGTGGTCGATCACATGGGCGCCCAGCTTGTCGAACAGGCGGAAATGGGTGCCTTCTGCGATCAGGAAATCGTCCATGGGCCCCAGCACCGGGCCAAAGGAATAGGGGTCCGTCACCCACCACTCGGCGCCGTTCCCCCGGCAGCGATACTTGACCGGCTTGGGTTTGCCGCGAAGCTTGCCCTCGAACAGCGGGCCATCCACCCGGGTCATTTTCCCCAGCCTGCCGCCCTTCAGCGAAAAGGCCTCGGCCTCTTGCGCCCCGTGCAGGATGGCGCGGGCAAAGGTGCCTTCTGGGCCATCATGGGGCCCAAGCAGCGCGAAAGGATCGGCGTGGGTCCCTGCAATCAGGGCAGCAATAGCCTCTGCCGGTGGCTTCACATCACGCCCCAGATATCGCGGGCATATTCGCCAATCGTGCGATCGGACGAGAACCAGCCGACCTGCGCGATGTTCATGATTGCTGCCTTGCGCCAGCCAGCGCGGTCCTGCCAGCGTGCATCGACATCGCGCTGGGCGGCGGCATAGGCATCGAAATCGGCTGCCACCATGAACCAGTCGGAATGCAGGAGCGAATCCATCAGCCCGGTATAGCGCGCCGGATCGTCCGGGCTGAACACCCCGCTGGCGATCGAATGGACCGCCTGACACAATTCGCGGCTGCCTTCGATCACTTCGCGCGGGGAATAGCCGCCTGCGCGCTTGGCGGCGACTTCTTCGGCGGTGAGGCCGAAGATCACGATATTGTCGCGGCCCACGCGCTCCATGATTTCGATATTGGCACCATCCAGCGTGCCGATGGTCAGCGCGCCGTTGAAGGCGAACTTCATGTTCCCCGTGCCGCTGGCTTCCATCCCTGCGGTCGAAATCTGCTCGGACAGGTCTGCTGCCGGAATGATCCGCTCAGCAAGGCTGACATTGTAATTGGGGACGAACACCACCTTCAGCACCTCGCCCACGCTGGGATCGGAATTGATCCGCCGGGCGATGTCATTGGCGAGTTTGATGATGAGTTTGGCGTTGTGATAGGTCGGTGCGGCCTTGCCGCCGAAAATCTTCACACGCGGCACCCAGTCCTTTTCGGGGTGGCTGCGGATCTGGTCATAAAGGGCCACCGTCTCGATCAGATTGAGCAGCTGCCGCTTGTATTCATGGATGCGCTTGATCTGCACATCGAACAGCGCATCGGGATCGAGCCGCAGACCGGTCAACTCGCGCAGGTGATTGGCAAGGTCCACCTTGTTGGCGCGCTTGACCTCGTCCACCCGCTCGCCCAGCGGGCCATCACCGGCCATGGCGGCAAGGCTTGCCAGCTGTTCGGCATCGGCCAGGAACCCATCGCCAATCGCCTCGCGGATCAGGCTGGTGAGGCGCGGGTTCGACTGGTGCAGCCAGCGGCGCGGGGTGACCCCATTGGTCTTGTTGTTGATGCGCGCAGGGTAAAGCTTGTGCAGGTCGGCAAACACGGTCTGCTTCATCAGTTCGGTGTGCAGCGCGGCAACCCCGTTCACGGAATGCGCGCCGACGAAGGCAAGGTTTGCCATCCGCACCCGCCGCTCGCCATGTTCATCGATCAATGAGATTGCGGCAATCGCGGCATCATCGAGGCCCGCCTTGCGCGCCTCGCGCAGCACGCGGGCGTTGATGGTGTAGATGATCTGCATGTGGCGCGGCAGCATCCGTTCGAACAGCGGCAGCGGCCAGCTTTCCAGCGCCTCGGGCAGCAGGGTGTGGTTGGTATAGGCGATGGTGGCGCGGGTGATGTCCCATGCCTCGTCAAAGGCGAGGTGCTGTTCATCCATCAACAGCCGCATCAGCTCTGCCACCGCCACGGATGGGTGGGTATCGTTAAGCTGGATCGCCGCCTTGTCGGGCAGGGTGCGGATATCGCCGTGATACTGGATATGGCGGCGCACAATGTCCTGAATGGAAGCGCTGGAGAAGAAGAACTCCTGCCGCAGCCGCAATTCCTGCCCCGCCGGGGTCGAATCCGCCGGATAAAGCACCCGCACCAGACTATCGGCCCGCACCTGCGCCGCAAGCGCGCCGGCGTGATCCCCGGCGTTGAAGGCCTCAAGCTGGATCGGATCCATCGCGTTGGCGGTCCACAGCCTTAGGGTGTTGACCCGCTTGCCCTGCCAGCCGACGACCGGCGTATCGACCGCGGTTGCCTCGATCTTTTCGGCCGGGTTCCAGCGGACCGAGCCGCCATCGCTTACGACTTCGCCGCCGAAGCCCACGCAATAGGCGCTCTCCCGCCGCTCGAACTCCCACGGATTGCCGTGGGCAAGCCAGGTTTCGGGCAATTCGACCTGCCAGCCATCATCGATGCGTTGGCGGAACATCCCGTTGATGTAGCGGATGCCATAGCCGAAGGCGGGGATATCAAGGCTGGCGAGGCTTTCCATGAAGCACGCCGCCAGCCGACCAAGCCCGCCATTGCCGAGCGCGGCATCGGGCTCCAGTTCTTCCAGCCGGGCCAGATCCAGCCCATGTTCGCGCAATCCCCGGTCCATCTCGCGCGTGGCGCCAAGGTTCGACAGCGCATCGCGCAGCAGCCGCCCGATCAGGAATTCAAGGCTGAGGTAATAGACCCGCTTGCCCTTGGTTTCATGGGTGCGGGTGGTGGAAGCGAACCAGTTGTCGATGATATCGTCACGCAGCGCGAGGACCGCAGCATTGTACCAATCGTGCGGCTTGGCGGCACGTTCAGTCTTGCCGACGCGGTGGTGCAGGGCATCGACAATGCGCGCTTCGAGCGTGCTGGCATCGGTGCCCTTCGAACTGGTTGTCATGCGGCGCGCGCTCCCCCGTTTGAAGCCTGACTGGATCGGACAGCAAGCGAGGCGGCCCCAGATGCCCCATTTGCTCTTGCGCCACCCTAGCCAGTAGCGGTGCGGTGCAGCAATCGGGCAAATGACGCGACAATCGTATTCATGCGGGCAAAGGCGCAGCAAGGCGCTTGCCAAGTGGCCCCGGCGCACCGATGCCTGTTGCTGACCGAAGGGAGGGCAACAGGTGGAGCAACTGCACGCGCTGGCGCAGGCTTGCGGCGTTGCCCGCGAATGGATCGACGTCGAAGGGCGCCGGCAGCTGGTCGATGATGCGGCGCTGGCAGCGGTTCTGAGCGCGCTCGGGCACGAGGCGGACAGCGAAGGTCAGATCGTGCGCAGCCTTGCCGCTGCCATGCAGCGCCGCGCCGGTCTGCCCGCGATGCTGGTGGCCGATGCCGGAGCGGCCATCACCCTGCCGATCAGCGCCAGCCGCGCCGAAGCAACGGGCGAGGACGGCATGACCTGCCGCCTGCCGCTGGCGGACGGCCAGCTTCTGGTGACGCTTGCGCCGGGCTATTATTATCTCGCGCTCGATGGGCACACGGCGAAGCTGGCGGTTGCCCCGCCTGCCTGTCCACTGCCATCAGGGGCTGGCAAGGTGCGGCCATGGGGGGTCTCGCTCCAGATCCCGGCCCTGCGCGGTGAGGCGCCTTCACCCTTCGGGACTTTCGCAGAGCTGGTGGAGGCGGCGCGGAGCATCGGGGCCGCAGGCGCGGATGCGCTGGCGATCAATCCGGTGCACGCGCTGTTTCCGGGACATGGCGAGGGTTTCAGCCCCTATTCGCCCTCCAGCCGCCTGTTTCTCAATGGAGCGATGGGCGATCCGGCGCTGGCGGGCCTCGCGCCGCTGACCAACCGCGAAGATGGCGGCGATCTGATCGAATGGGCAGGGGCCATGCCGCGCCGGCTGGCACAATTGCGCGCAGTTTTCGCCGCTCTCGATCCGGCACGGCGCGCTGAGATTGTCGCACAAGGCGATGCAATGCTGCACCGCCATGCGCTGTTCGATGCGCTCGATTGCCACTTCCGCGCTGCCACGGGCGCGCATGGCTGGCGCGATTGGCCTGCCGCCTTCCACGATCCGGCTGGCGAAGCTGCGACCCGTTTTGCCGCCCAGCACCCCGATGAAATCGCCTTCCACCTGTTCGTGCAATGGCTTGCCCGGCAGGGGCTGGAGGCAGCGCAGATGGCCGCGCGTGAGGCGGGGATGGGCATTGGCCTGATTGCCGATCTTGCGGTCGGGGTGGACCCTTCGGGCAGCGATGCCTGGTCCTTGCGCGATGCCATGCTCGATGGCCTGACCATTGGCGCGCCGCCCGATCCGCTCGGGCCGCTGGGGCAGAACTGGTCGATCACCAGCTTTTCGCCGCAGGGTTTGCGCGACAGCGGCTATGCGCCATGGATTGCGATGATCCGCGCAGGCCTGTCGGCAGGCGGAGGGCTGCGGATCGATCATGCCTTCGGCCTCGCCCGGCTTTGGGTGATCCCCGAAGGCGGGGCCACGCGCGACGGGGCCTACCTTGCCTATCCCTTCGACGATCTGATCCGCCTCGCCACACTGGAGGCGCACCGCGCCGATGCGCTGGTGATCGCAGAGGACCTCGGTACCGCGCCGCCCGGATTTACCCATGCTGTCACCGCCCGGCAGATGCTGGGGATGCGGGTCATGTGGTTCGAGCGCGCCGCCGATCACGGGTTCATCGGCGCACAGGATTACGCGCCGCTCAGCACCGCGATGAGCGGGACGCATGACACTGTGACGGTGGCCGGCTGGTGGCGGGGGCGCGATCTTGACTGGGCCGAGCAGCTTGGCCGCCTGCCCGAAGGCGTGACCCGCAAGGATGCCGAAGCAATCCGTGAATGGGACCGGGGGCTCTTGTGGTCGACCCTCAGCCACCACAGCCCGCGTCCTGCGCCCGGTGATCCTGCGCCCGTGGTCGATGCCGCGATTGCCCATATCGCCCGCACGCCTTCGTGCCTTGCGCTGGTCTCGCTCGAAGATATGCTCGGGCAGGACGAACAGCCCAATCTGTCCGGCACGGTCGATGTCCACCCCAACTGGCGCCGCCGCCTTGACGCACCGATCGCGGAAACCTGCGGGGATGGGGACTTCAAGCGGCGCTGCACGATCCTCAATCAGGGACGCGCAGCAGACGCAGGTTAAGCCGGCCAACGCCAAAAAACCCGTTGACCGCTCGCACCCATCAATGCAAACAGCGCCCGCCTTGCAGGGAACCATTCAAGCCCTGCGAATGACGCGCTTCAGGCTACCTTAAGTGCTTGAAATGCGGGTGTAGCTCAATGGTAGAGCAGAAGCTTCCCAAGCTTACGACGAGGGTTCGATTCCCTTCACCCGCTCCAGCGCCACCTTCCCAAACAGCCCCGGAAAGTCTGTAAAGCCGTTGGAAATCCGAGGGATTTAGCCCTTGGGTCGTCCGAGAATGTCCCTATCCTTCCCGTTGCATCCAGCGTTGCTGGGGGCCATTCCGGGGGCACGGGGTCAACGGGCGTCACTGCGTGGCCCCCTCGTTGGGGGCCACGCGACCGGAAGGCGTTGGGATTTATGGCTCTAACGGACGTAGCGATCAGAAATGCCAAGCCAAGGGCGAAGCCTTACAAGATGGGTGATGCCTTTGGATTGTTTGTGCTGATCCAACCTTCAGGCGGGAAGCTCTGGCGTTTCAAGTATCGGTTTGACGGCCGCGAGAAGAAGCTCGCCATTGGAACCTATCCCGTCATTGGCCTGGCAGAAGCACGCAGGCGCCGTGATCAAGCCAGAGAGCTTCTCGCTGCCGATAAAGACCCGTCACGCGAGAGGCAGCGGGAAAAGCTTCGCACCCAAATTCAGGCGGGAAACACGTTTGCAGCGATTGCCGAAGAGTATTGCGAGAAGCGCAAGCGCGATGGCCAGAAAGCGTGGGCTGCCAGCACGGCTGCTCGCAGCGAGTACCTGATTTCGCTTTTGAAGTTTCCGTTGGGTCGCATGCCCATTACCGATATTGAGCCTGCCGATGTGCTCGCGGCCGTCCGCAAGATCGAGCGGAAAGGCCAACTGGAAAGCGCCCACCGCACCCTGCAACTGGCCGGAGCAGTGTTCCGCTATGCGGTCGCAACCGCCCGCCTCGCCTCGGATTCCACGCGTGACCTGCGCGGCGCGCTGACCGCGCCCACTGTCACCCACTACGGTGCGATCATCGATCCGGCGCGTGTGGGCGAGCTGCTGCGCGCTATCGACGGCTATGAAGGTCAGCCGATTACGAAGCTGGCGATGCAACTGGCCCCGCATGTGTTCGTCCGGCCCGGCGAACTCCGTCACGCAGAGTGGAGCGAATTCGAGCTCGAGGGCGCCCTTTGGACGATCCCGGCGGGCAAGACCAAGATGCGCAAGGATCACCTCGTCCCGCTCTCACGCCAGTCGATTGCGATCCTAAAAGACCTCCATGCCCTGACCGGACCCGACGGCTATGTCTTCCCCTCGATCCGCTCGCGAAAACGGCCGATGAGCGACAACACGATCAACGCAGGCCTGCGCCGTCTCGGCTACTCTACCGATGAAATGACCGCCCACGGCTTCCGCGCCACGGCATCGACCCTACTCAACGAAAGCGGCAAGTGGCATCCCGATGCGATCGAGCGCGCGCTTGCCCATGGCGACAGCGACAGAATCCGTGCCGCCTACCATCGCGGCGCACACTGGAGTGAACGCGTGGCCATGGCGCAATGGTGGAGCGATCACCTCGACCAACTTCGCAAGGGCGCCGAGGTTGTGCCGATCAAGGCGGGAAAGCGTTGATTACTCTAGAGCAACCACAACTCATCGATGATCCGCAAGTGGCCGAAGAATTGTGGTTAAATTTCAGATCGATAAGCTGGAGCAACTTGCCTGGAACTCGCCGCAAACCCGCATAACTCGCAGGCGGGTCATTTGTGCGCAAACCATACTTCCTTCGATATATCAGTGAGATGCATCCCGAATTCGCGGGGTAGGGTGTGCTCACTGTTCCCCAATTGCGCGGTTTGGATTCAATGCTCTGACGCTTTCAGCTTGGGCTCTTAAACACTCGTCCAGAATGGAGCCTCCGGCAGGCCGGGCTGCAAAGCCTAGATCGGGTTCTGGCGGTTTAACGGCACACAATATGTCAGCCATTGGCCGTTTGCCGAATGGATCGATTGCGCGGTGCCGGGCACAGCAGCCCACTCAGCCAAGCGAAAACGGCAGCTCTCGACCCAGACCCAGTCGTTCCCGATCGGAGCAATAAACGTCTGCTTCCGCCAAGAGCCGCCGGGCGGCTTTCGGGATCCAGCCTCGAGCCCGCTCATGACTGCAACTGGGTGGATTGATGCCGCTGGGCACCGCGTCTTGTGCTTCTGAAGGTTTTGCACCATGGGGGCGGCATCGACGGACTTGCGGTTTAGCGAGTGGCTCGGCCCGGCGCCTATCCCCGGGACAATCCGGCAGTATCCTGCCGATGATCGTATCTGGACTTCCCTAATGACAAATCTCGCCACGCTTCGCCGCGATTGGCTATCGAACCCGCGGGCCGACATTCTGGCCGGGATCGTCGTCGCGCTCGCGCTGATCCCCGAAGCGATAGGCTTTTCGATCATCGCGGGCGTCGATCCGCGGGTCGGCCTCTATGCCTCGGTTGCGATTGCCATCGTGATTTCCTTTACCGGCGGGCGGCCCGGCATGATCTCGGCCGCAACTGCTGCCGTGGCGGTGCTGGTGGTGCCGCTGGTGCGGGATCACGGGGTCGAATACCTGTTCGCCGCCACGATCCTGATGGGGATCATGCAGATCGCGGCAGGCGCGCTGCGGCTCAATCTGGTGATGCAGTTCGTCTCGCGCTCGGTCATCACCGGCTTCGTCAACGCTCTGGCGATCCTGATCTTCATGGCGCAGTTGCCCGAGCTTACCGGGGTGCCGATGCTTACCTATGCGCTGGTCGCTGGCGGGCTGGCGATCATCTACCTGTTCCCGTACCTGACTAAAGCCGTGCCATCGCCGCTCGTGGCGATCATCGTGCTGACAGTGCTTGTTTACTACACCGGCTTCGATGTCCGCAGCGTTGGCGACATGGGCGAGTTGCCGTCATCGCTGCCGATGTGGCTAATCCCCGACGTGCCGTTCACGCTGGAAACGCTTCAGATCATCCTGCCCTATTCGGTGACCATGGCGGCGGTTGGCCTACTCGAGTCGATGATGACCGCGCAGATCGTGGACGACTTGACCGACACCCCGTCCGACAAGCAGCGCGAGATGAAGGGCCAGGGCATCGCCAATTTCTTCACCGGGTTCCTTGGCGGCATGGGCGGCTGCGCGATGATCGGGCAGTCGGTGATCAACGTGAAATCCGGCGGGCTGACGCGCCTTTCGACTTTCGTGTCGGGAACCTTCCTGCTGTTCCTGCTGCTTGTGCTCGGCGAGCTGGTGGCGATCATCCCGATGGCGGCGCTGGTCGCGGTCATGATCATGGTGTCGATTGGCACGTTCTCTTGGAAGTCGATCAAGGATCTTCGCTTCAACCCGTGGCAGTCGTCGGTGGTAATGGTCGCAACCGTGGTCATCACCGTATGGACCCACGACCTAGCGCAGGGCGTGCTGGCCGGGGTGATCCTGTCGGGTCTGTTCTTTGCCAGCAAGGTCAAGCGGCTGTTCACCGTCGAGACCGAACTTTCTGCCGATAACACCACGCGCACCTACCGGATCGGTGGTCAGGTGTTCTTCGCCTCGTCCGACAGCTTTGTCGAAGCCTTCGACTTCAAGGAGGTGCTCGACAGGGTGGTGATCGACGTCAGCAACGCGCAGTTCTGGGATATCTCGGCGGTCGGGACGCTGGACAAGGCGATCCTGAAGTTCCGGCGCGAAGGCACGGCGGTCGAGGTCGTCGGCCTCAACGAAACCAGCGCCGCGCTGATCGAACGCTATGCCACGCATGACAAGCCTGGCGCCGAAGCGCAGCTGGGAGCGCACTGATGGGAGAGACGCACATGGAATTCATCCTCGCCGCAATCGACGCTTCGGCCCATGCGCCGGGCGTGTGCCAATACGCCGCATGGGCGGCCAAGCGGTTGGAGATGCCGGTCGAACTGCTCCACGTCGTGCAGCGTCAGGACGCCGTTGCTGCGCGGCGCGACCTGTCGGGTGCGATTGGGCTCGGGGTCAAAAGCGACCTGATGGAAGAACTGGTCCGCCTGTCGGAACAAAGCAGCCGCGCCGAGATCGAGAAAGGCCGCGTCCTTCTGGCGGCGGGCGAACAGATCGTGCGCGAGGCGGGCGTAACTGACGTTACCCCCCTGCACCGCCACGGCGGCGTGATCGAGACGATCCTCGAACGCGAGGAGAACGCGCGGCTCGTGGTGATCGGTCGCCGCGGCACAGATCATGAATATGCCACCGACCACATTGGCTCGATGATCGAGCGGGTGGTCCGTGCCAGCATCAAGCCGGTGATGATCGTCTCGCGCACCTTTGCCGAACCCGATCATGTCGTCTTCGCCTATGACGCGAGCCCGGCGGCCAAGCGCGCGCTCGAACGGCTTGCCAATTCGCCGCTGTTTGCGGGCCTTCCCGTTACCATCGTCATGGCCGAAGCATCGGGCGAGGCCAAGGTTGCGGCGCTGAAGGATGCCGAAACGGTGTTTGCTCCCGATCATCCAGTCACCACTGTGTTCGATCCGGGCAAGGCCGAGAAGGTCATTCCCCGCGTCGTTGCATCGGCTGACAATCCGCTGCTGCTGATGGGAGCTTATGGGCATTCACCGATCCGCAATCTGATCGTCGGCAGCACCACCACCGAAATGATCCGCACCGTTCCCGCGCCGGTGCTACTGGTGCGGTAGCATGGCGCTAGATTTGGCTCGGTTGCGTGCAAAGCTGCTTGCCCGGCGCGAGGAGCTGTTGGCGGAGGATCGCATATCGCCCGAAGGCCGCGCGCCGGTGGCGCTGGATCAGGACAGTGTGGGCAGACTGTCCCGGATTGATGCCATGCAGCTTCAGGAAATGGCTTTGGCGCAGGCCCGCCGGCGCAAATCCGAACGCGGGGCGATCGATACCGCCCTCCAGCGCATTGAGGATGGCGAATACGGCTACTGTCTCAAATGCGGCGGGGACATTGCCCCGGCTCGCCTTGAGAACAGCCCATCGGTCACAACTTGCATCACCTGCGCCAATGACGGCTGATCCTGCAATGACCACAGGCACCGTGAAATATGTTGGCCCTGACGGCGGGTGGGGGTTCATCTCACGCGACGACAAGCAGCCCAAGGTCTTCTTGCACATCTCCGAGGTGCAGGCCGCGGGGTGCGACGAGATCGTCAAGGGCCAACGCTGGGCGTTCACTCTGAAGGCGGGCCAGGACGGCCGGATGTCAGCCACTGATCTAGAAGTGATCGCGTAGCACGCATTATTCGAGAAGGCCCATTGGTGGCGCGTTCGAGAATCATTTCTGCGTGCTCGCCAGTTCACTCCCGGTTTAATTTGGAGGTCTCGACTCCTTTCAATCCCGGTCATCCGGTGCGCTCGAACTGTTTCCCTAAACCGGATATAAGAGCAGACCCAGCGGGACGGAGAGCAATGCAAGGCCTGAGCAAAACTCACCGCGCCAGCGATCGTCACCCGGATGGGCCGAGACCCGGCACGGGCTCGGTGACGCCGATCGCAGACCCAGCACATGGGCAAGGCCTGTGTGCTGGCGATAGCCCGGCGGAATAGAGCGCGATGCCGGCCATAGGCCGGCAGGCGCCTATCCTTCCCTCTGCATCCCTTGACGCTATTGTTCTTTTTATGTTCTCGGCGGCGCATGGGAACCAAACGCCTCGATTCTGTCGCCGATCTCGTTCGCCATGGCCTCAATGCGCAGATCGAGTGCGGCCGCTGCAGGCGTGTGGTGATCATGCCGGCTGCGCGGCTTCGCGATCAGTGCTTCACCAAGTCGATCCCCCTTAAGCTGGACATGGTAGCCCGGCACTTGCGCTGCAGCTGTGGTCATCGTGGTGCCAGGATTAATCCCACCGGCAGATAACCAGCCTGCGCTCGGTAGTCGGGTGCGCACCATCAATCACGAGGCGAAAGGCGGCACCGAAGCGCCGCCCTTCTGAAGATCACAGGAACTCGACGTTCTCGGCGATGATCTCGCAGCCATAGCGGTCATTGCCTTCAGCGTCCTGCCAGCGCGAGTAGTGGATGCGGCCCGTCACCGCGAGCTGGTCACCCTTGGCCTTGTGCTGGCGCAGCGGAAGCCCGAGGCCGTTGAAGACGGTGATCTTGTGGAATTCGGCGTCCTTGACGGGGTAGCCGGTTTCAGGATCCTTCTGGACCTTCCCGTCGCGGATGACCGGACGTTCGGTCACGAGGATCAGTTCGGTGATGCGGGTGTCGCTGCGGTCGCGGGCAACGGGATCCTTGGCGAGACGGCCGACGAGGTTGACGATGTTCATTGCAAGAGCCTCCTTGGTGCCGACGGCTCGTCCGCCGGTGCCCTTATCGAGCCTCGGCGGGAGAGCTGGGACACCGCGCGCATTTGCGAGCGGGTAACCTCGGAAATCGAGGTGGTGCGGGCAACCCGGCTTGCCGGGCAACACGGCTCGCATTTCTGCAGGTTGGCCCTAAGCTCGACCAGAGAGGCAGGGGCACTGGGCGGCGGACGTGCAGGTGGCACAGGGGCTGATTGCGTGCCTGAATATCAACCTCGCCGCGTCTCGGCTTGCTGACGCTTGCGTTGGTCGCATGATTGATCGTCCGTCCTCGCCGATTTCGGTGAGCGAATAGTCCCTTTGCGGCAGTCGTCCGGAACACCTGACCTTGGCCATCTGGGATCGCGATCCGCAGGGTTGGCGCCAATGGCCCGGCGTTCACGCACAATCGGACAAGGACCCAAGGGGGCTGCCTGTTTGCACGTTGCGCCAATCAATCCCGGTCGACGGGAGCTGCTCTCCAGGCTGCTATGGCATCGATGATCTTTGCCGTGAACCGCGGTGGGAGTCGTCCGGCAATGTACCCGGGCTGCTTCATCAGGGGTCTGATGTCGAACCCGGGCCAGGTGAACCGATTGAACTCCGAAATGACGATGGCGCTGCCAGGAGCGAGCCCGGCTGTGCGCGCAATCTCATCGGGGATCACGATGGCGTTCTTGCGCCCCTCGCCCTTGGTCGTGATCGCGGCGACCAGATAGCGTGCCCCCTCCACACCCACGACGGCGACAAAGCGTTCCTTGACGCCTTCGTCGCGGCCTTGGCGCTGCTCTTCCTCGAAGAGGTAGACGTATCGGAGGATATGGCCTGCGGCGGGGCGGTCAGTCTTCCCAGCGGTCATTGGCGAGTTCGCTGTCCGAAGGCCGTGCATTGGCGAAAGCTTGGCGGTCGGCTTCAGTCATGTCGGACGAAGCGACAGCTTCGATATTCATGTGATCTGCGATCATACCGCGCGCCGCCTGTTCAAGATGCCGGAAATATTCGCTATCTGCGATCACATGCCGCTCGCGGCCATGGCTGGTGAGGACGACCGGCTGCTTGGTCGCAAGGTCGAGGAACTCGCCGGTGTTGTTGTGAAACCGGGTCAGGGGAATCCTGGGGTGCTCATTGGCCGTCGCTGGCATGGTGGTATCTCCTCGCGGCACCCAAAATAGCAATTATTGCCAAAATAGCAAGATTTCTGCGACGACGATTGCCGCGCTAGCCTTCCACCTCTGTCGCCGGCAGCTCCGGCAATAATGGGACGAGGCCCGCATCAATCGCAAAGCCCAGAGTCCTTGCGAGGCGGCAGGCTCGAGCGATTGACCCGTCTGGAACATCGAGCGCCTTTTCAATGTGCCCAAGGGTTTCGCCAGCGCCGGGCTCACAGACCGCGTGAAGCTTGCCCGGCTCTGCGGTGATGGCAAAGGGCCAGGTCATCGCGACACCGACAACCCCTTCATCGAGAATGAGGAGAGTATCGCCAGCAGCGATAGTCTCGTCGATCTGCACGGCGTCGTAGGCATTGCCCGTCGAGGCGAGCGCATGGATCCGCCAGGCGCTGAAGGCGAAGCGCTCGCTATCCGTCAGCATGGCAGGCCCCCTTCAGAAAAGGCGCGCTGCGCCGCTTCCGGAAAGGCTGCGGTGAGGTTCCGGTGGAGCGGCCCGGAGGACTCCGGAAAGAATGCGCCCGTGCTGCTCGGCCGTGTGATCCGCAGCGCGCTTGCGACGGCATCCACGACGAAACCCGCAAGCTGATTGCTGGCTGTCAGCTTGCCGAATTCAGGCGGTGCAAACCCGGCCTGATGCCAGAAGGCGATGCCGGTCTCGAGGGTCTCGAGATAGCTGGCATGGCTGCCGTCGTCTTGGTCATTGTCGATGCTCGCCTCGACTGTCCGGTAGGTCCCGAAATCATGAGCGTTAGCCTTGATCCGCAGGGTGATTCCGGCGAGCGGAGGCCCAGCCACCGCGATCAGCGCAGCCCTGTAGAGCATGGCTTCCGCGGTATTCACGAGGTCGAAATTGGGGGTGTGGCCGATCTGCGCGCAGTCTTCGTTCCACGGAGGCCCGCCAAGATCGAGAGTCCAGTTTGTGTGTGCCATTCAAGCCTCCTTTGCCTGAACGGCACCTCCCCCTTCCCTCTCGCAGGCCGTCTTCACCCGGCAGATCTGTGGAGCCCGACAGCAAGCTGCAAAAGAAAAGGCCCGCCCGCGACACATGCGCGGACGGGCCTTCCTAGTGTGACCGGCGCGGGTCGCGGCGCCGGTCACGGGGGCTGATGACAATCAGGCATCAACGCTTTCGCGGGCCTTGGTCCTGGCTGCAGGCTTGGGCGCGGTGCTCTCGCCCAGACCGTCGCCGGTGGCAGGGGCGCTGTCAACGCCGCGGTCGCTGACCGGTTCGTCACCGGTCGCGGTGAGCGGCGGCAGAGCGCCTTCGCTCTCGCTGCCGAAGCCGTCGAGCGATGCCTTGGGCTTCGAACGCCGCCAGGCGACGTTGAAGCTGCCGTCGTTCTGCTGGAACATGGCGACCGGGATCGGCGCCGAAAGGCTGGGATCGTCGATCTGGCCCGACAGGAAGCACTCGCCGGTCTCGTTCGACGAGTATTCCCACAGCGCGCCGATCTTGACCCAGCTGCGGCGGTCCCCCGAGAGCGCCATGAGGTCGAACTTGGGTGCCCGCTCGTTGGTGGATTCGAAGGCCCGCAAAGCGACCGTCGCGCTGAAGGTCAGGGTGGTGATGCGGCCGATGTGAACGCCTTCTGCGTTGGCCTTGAGAGTGCCGATGTTCATGTCGAAGTTCTCCTGATGCTGTCCGAACCCCTTGTCCGGAACACCTTCTCCCATCCCCCCTCTCCTCCGGGCCCTTGGCCCGGCCCGTGCGCCAGCCACCGCAGGCGCGCGTCAATCCGCAAGGCCCCAAGGGGCCGCCGCGTGCCGCTTCATAAGATCTTGAGCGCATGCGAAGTGCCGGGAGCGCCTCAGCGCCAGGAATCGCGATTTTTCGGGAGTAGGCCGTGCTTGTCTTCGGCAACGACACTTGCTCCGCCGGTTTCGTTCCAGTGCCACAGGACGAGGTTGTGCCCCGCGGCTTGCGTTGACTGGTAGATCAACCCGTCAAAGCCTGCAGCAATGAGCTGCTCGGCTGCTTGCTGGGTGGGCGAGAGCAGTTCTGCAAACTGCGGACCCCACCAGGGCTGGCTCATGAGATTGTCTGCCAGAGCATGCTTTTTGCGGAAGTTTGCGTCGGCATAGTCAGCAATCATGCCGCCTGAGACCTGATAACGCACCAGCGTGATGGGAATGAAATCGAGAATTTGCTGATTGGCTTCTTTCACCGCCGTCAGCGGATCGAAAGAGAGGTAAAGCGCAGGCCTGCCGCGCGCATTCCACCTCCCACCGTTCTTTGCGGCACCTGCGCCGCTGGTGGGCAAGGACGCCCACTCGGGCGTATGAGCCCGGTAACAAATCGCCGGTTCCATCTTTTCGGGTCAGGCGTAGACGCCGTTATACACATTCTCGAGGTGCCCGTGGACCCAGGCGATATTGCCATCCTTGACGTGCTCCATCGCCGTCTTGGTTCCCATCGAGACAATCGGTGTGTATTTGAACCATACTACGGCGCGTTCAAGCGATCCGGCAATTTCGGTGGCATGGGTCAGGAGGCGCACCAGCGGAAGCACGGCTTCGCGTCCTTTCTTGCCGAGCGGCTCGGCCGCCAGCGTATTGCGGCTCACACCGACCAGCTCGGCCAGCTCGGAAACCGGAATGTGCAGCTGCTCAGCAAGCGCACGCGGATCAATCGATCCGCTGTCGGTCACCAATCGGTTCTGAGCTTGGGGTATCATCACAGGTCTCCTTGAACCGATATAGTGCATTGCTTGCACGAAATC
Source organism: Porphyrobacter sp. (assembly GCA_018991295.1). GTDB lineage: Bacteria > Pseudomonadota > Alphaproteobacteria > Sphingomonadales > Sphingomonadaceae > Erythrobacter. The sequence goes on from JAGKSZ010000014.1 coordinate 17,579, forward strand.
CAGTCAAACCGCTTCGACATTGGCCGTGCCCTATACTTCGTGCCCGTGCGACTTTGTCATCTTTCCGAGACGCGCCATGAACGCCTTGGCTTCGATCTGATTGGGCCCGTCGCGTGTGGCAAGGCATGCCATCCTGTCGATCTCGAGCTGTGCGGCAAGCCCGCCCTCGATATGGCAATAGGGTTCGAGCACGCGGATTGCGTCAACCGCGCGGGGAAGCTCGCCGAAGGCGGTTCCGACCCATACGAGTTCGATCTCCTCTCCGTCTTCGTCAGGGGCGCTCAGAACCTGCGCAAAATAGGTCTGAAGCGGTCGGTCCCAGCCAACATAGGCACTTGCCGCAGCAACCCCGTCACGAAGCGGTACTTTGTGTCTGCTCATGCTCTTTTTACCTCCACATCAGGTTGGGGCGGCTGCCGTGTGACGCAGCGATATGCCTGTTCCTCACAATGATCAGTAGTCCGCTGGCCGCATCAG